>DOXE01000369.1 GCA_003519205.1 Chloroflexota bacterium | reverse complement strand
TGGCCAAAGACATGGCTGCTAGCTCTTATACCGTGTTTCTTATCCATGCGCCGGTGATCGTCTTCCTGGCGCTGGCCTTGAGGGGCGTAACCCTGCATCCTCTGCTCAAGTTCGTCCTGGTTGCGCCCCTGGCACTGGCCCTATGTTTCATACTGGCCCACTACATCCGGAAACTTCCGCTAGCCAGAGACATTTTGTAGATACAAGGGAGGAGGAATACTATGACAACTGAAACTATCAAAGTAGAGAGCGTAAAGAGCAAAACATCGGCCGCTGAGGTGCAGACATCTGTCAAAACTCGCCTGGCCTATGTCGATATATTAAGGGTAGCGCTGGTCATGCTTGTGGTTGCCCACCATGCCGGCCAGGCATATGGGCCAACCGGCGGCAGCTGGCCTATTACGAATCCCACCATTAGTCCGGTATTGGGACCATTTTTTGCGGTGAATGCCATGTTCTTCATGGGGCTGTTTTTCCTGATCTCAGGCTACTTTGTGCCCCGCTCCTTTGACCGCAAGGGAGGCAAGGAATTTATGAAAGGTCGATTGATTCGCCTGGGCGTTCCCGCCCTATTATTTAGCTGGATCATATTCGCCCCCATGATTTACTTTGCGCTAGGAGAACCCCTTTCGATCTTTGAATATTTGCAATACATGTATAGCATGAGCTGGCAAGTACCTTACCTTCATTTGTGGTTCTTGCTGCATCTGCTTCTCTACAGTACTGTCTATTTGCTGTGGCAGCAGATAACAAAAGGACAGAACAGGAAAGCGACGGCCGTTCCCTTACCCACCTACCGCGCTATCCTGATCTTTGTCATTGCCCTGGCGCTGGTCAGTTTCGTCGTGCGCATCTGGTATCCCATTGACCGCTGGGCCGCACTTTTCTGGCTGATTCCATCAGAGATCGCCCACCTGCCGCAGTACGTGGCTTTATTCGCCCTGGGGATTATGGCATATCGTGGCGACTGGTTGCGTAAGTTTTCCACTCGAAGTGGCATGATCTGGCTGGGGATCGGTCTGTTTGCGGCGGCAGCGTACTATGTTTATGATTTGTGGGGTGCAGGACTGTTGGTCGATGTGCTAGGAACCAGCATCACCGCCACCGGTGGCCTGGACTGGCGTTCGCTGGTTTTTTGCCTTTGGGAAGCTTTGATTTGTGTCGGTCTGGTCATCGGCCTATTGGTCCTCTTCCGCGAAAAAATCAATAAAAAAACAGGGAGAGTACTGGCAGCGATGATTGGCGCCGCCTACGCAGTTTACATTATTCATTGGTGGGTGGTCGTTGGCGTTCAGGCTGGGTTTGAGGCCTTTGACCTGGCGCCCTTCGTTAAATTTGTGCTGGTGACAATCCTGGCCATTGCCCTCAGTTTTGGCATCGGGCACCTGATGCGTCTCGTACCCGGCGCTAAGAAGATCCTGTAATTTCATGAACAAGCGAAATTGAATCGAAAGGACGCGAACCAACCTTGCCAGAATTAGCTCTCATTCCATAAAATCTACGATGTCTCATGAGATCCTGTGGACCTGTCCTCGTTATTAAGTAGAAAATGCAAGAAAGCGGAATCAAGCGCCCTGGCGACTTTATGATATCTTCACTCATGCAAGTGGCNNCAGCCTTTGTTTTCTGAGGCTGCCCATAAATAATAAAGGAGTTAAGTGATGACTGAAGAAAAAATTAGGGTTGAGGAGTATAAGGTAAGCGGCGACGAACTCGTGCACAAAGTTAAACAGATCGTGCACGAGGGAAACATTCGCCGCATCATCATCAAGACGGAGGGAGGCAATACCTTATTGGAGTTTCCACTCACGGTGGGCGTCGTTGGGGCGGTGCTGCTACCGATGTGGGCAGCGCTTGGCGCCGCAGCCGCCTTGATAACCGATTGCACCATCGCCGTGGAGAAAGTGGAAGAGTAGAGGAGCATACAAAATGAGTAATGAAAACGACGATAAATATGAGTCACGCGACGAAGTTTTGGAGACAGCTAGCCGTCAACGCGACCTGTCTGGCGCCAACCTGAGCGGCCTGGATCTCTCGGAGATAGAGCTAACAGGGCTCAAGATGGAGGGCGCCAATTTAAGTGGGTGCAATCTGACGAAGGCCACAATAGCAGCCATCAATATGGCCGGGGTCAATCTAGCCCAGGCACAGTTAAATGAAGCCCGAATCGGTGCGGCCAACATGAGTAAGGCAAACCTTCAGGGAGCCCAGTTGAAGGCGGCTAATATCGGCGCGGTAAACCTGGAAGAAGCCGACTTGACCGGGGCCGATTTGAGTGAGAGCAAGTGGTTCGGCGTAAACGTGACCGGAGCAAACTTCGAAGATGCCACGACGACTGATGCCCAGGCCGCTGCTGTGGACTGGTCGAAGGCTAAAGTGCCTCCAGCCCAGATCCCAGAACCACTACCCATCCCACCCTGGCTCCCGGCGGTGTTTGCAGGCATGGTAATGCTATTCGTGGTAGTAATAGTTCTCATCGTCGCCAGAAAGCGGAAAAAACCCGATTAGACACGATCTTGAGACGAAGAGGAGATCGATCAAGGGTTGGTGATCTATAGGACCGGCCAAACAAAGCTATTCGATTCATGAAGATACACCTTAACATTGGTGTTTTCGATGCTGGGTCAGAAGGTGGGATAAGGAGACAATGAACCTTCTTTACCTGATTTCCCTGCCTGAGCGAACCCTACGCTTCACAGCGGCAAGTGTCGGTGGCTTCATCTACGAGGCGAGCTTGCTTTTGCTGCCCGGCTGGCTGCGCCGGACACGCCTTTACGAAGCCATCTTCGCCAGATCATTGCGCATCGCCGTCGAGCTCGTCGGCGGCGCCACCGGCATCCTGCCTCCTGACGACATCAGCGCTCAGGAGCTGGCGGTGCGCAAAGCGGCCGGCACNNATACCTCTGGCCTGGCGGCCGAAACGTTGGACGTGCCGCCCTTGAATGTCGGCGACCTGCGTCAGACCTGGCAGGATCTGCGGCAGAATGCCAGTAACCTGCCGGATGCCGACCGCCTGGCCAGCATTTATACCGGCATGCAACATGTGGCCAAACAGCAGGGGTATTCGTTGCCGTCCTTGTCGAGGTCGATGGGCGCCGCGGCCGCCCGAGCTGGCGTCCAGACGGGGCAGACTCACATCTTTGATTTCTACGCCGATTCTTTACGCATCATCACTAGCGAGGGTCTGGCCCATTACGCCCGGCGAGAAACCTTGCCTTATCGCATAGTGGCTGCTGGCCACCTTGACCCAATGAGGATGACCCATACAGAACGCCTTCTGCGGCGTCTGCAACGGTGAATATAGACGATGACCACAGGCTTCGACGAGGCCGGCCGGCCGATCACCACCTTTCGTATTCATTGGTGTTTTGATCCTCTTGATCGTACTGGGGCTGGCATAGGTGCGTGAAGGGTGCGTATAGCATTAGGAGTGATTAGATATGGCTGAACAACGTCGATTAGAACGACAGAATGGCATCATTGCCGGGGTATGTGGCGGGATCGCGGTCCGTTTTGGCGTGAGCCCTTTCATCGTCCGCCTGATTTTTCTCATTCTTTTATTGCCGGGTGGCTTGCCAGGGTTGGTTCCCTACCTGCTACTGTGGATCTTAATGCCTAAACGTCGAGATTAGATCCGGCATAACAATCAAATTTTTAACCGGAAAACTCGGGGTAGTAATTGCCCCGAATTCTGAAATAACACCTAGACATCTGATTTCCCGAAGATATCAGATGTCTAAGTCCTGAAAGAGAATATGAAAAGCTTCTTATCATCCATTGCTGAGAAATTATGGCCCGATTTTGAAACGTTGGCCGAGCCGGATCGCTTCTCCCTACTGAGGGAGCTGTTTGGTACGCTTTATGGCCTACCGTTTGTGGCTCTTGCCCTTGTCTGGCTTGTCGCGGAAACGGACCTGGATTTGCTGCGTGAACAATGGCCGGTTCTACTCCTAATTCTTGGACTGAGTTTGTTGGCTGGCAGGTTTTCTTTCTTTCAAATCACAGTCGGCCGGGACGGTAGCTATGATTATAACGG
>DOXE01000436.1 GCA_003519205.1 Chloroflexota bacterium | reverse complement strand
TAGAACAGCGGACTTTGAATCCGTCGGTGGTGGTTCGAATCCACCTCCCTCAGTAACCGGCCGCTGGCTGTTGCTAGCGGCCTTTAGTTATCTGGAGGAAAGCTTGGCTGAAAGAAGAATTGACGTCGTCGTAGTCGGGAACGTCGGCCTTGATACCAACATTTATCTAAGCTCAGACACAGTCGATTTCACTGTAGAAACCAAATTCAGCGAGAATTTAGACACGATCGGTCAAGCTGGAGGATTTTCCAGTCGTGGTTTTGCCCAACTCGGCAAGAAGACGGCCTTTATTGGTTACGTTGGCGATGACCATAATGGCCGGCTAATCCGCCAAGAATTCGAAANNTTATTTTAAAGCTGTTGACATGGAACGGCCGGTTGTGGACACTAATGGTGCCGGTGATAGCCTGGCCATTGGCTTTTTAAGCAGCCATATCCTCGATGGTTATTCCCTGGAAGAAGCTATCCTCCGAGGTCAAATCGCTGCCCGTTATACTTGCTCGCTAAAGGCTTCGTCATCCAATCTAATCACCATAGAAAAGCTCAACAACTATTTCCAAGATTATCATCATTAACCGGTAATGACTGAACTTAAGCTGTGAGAAAGGATATCGGACTGTGGACGAGGTGCAATCTGAAATGAACTGGAGCATACAGCTCGAGCCAGACGAAGAAGAGGTTAGCGCACTACGAAGTCATCTCAGTAATTAAAATATTGCCCGAGCGAATGTGACGGGGGACAGAGCATAGCCTTATTCGTCAAAGATGATGACGAACGGTTGCTGGCTGGCGTCTATGGCTGGCTATGGGGCGAATGCTTGGAAGTCGATTACCTTTGGGTAGCGGAATGAGTACGTGGCCAGGGGATCGGCCGGGAATTGATGCATAAATTTGAAGAGGCGGCTAAAACTCGAGGGGGCCACGTAGCCGCATTGAATACTTATAGCTTTCAAACGCCGGGTTTTTACGAGAACCTGGGTTACGAAGCGTTTGGCACCATCGACGGATACGGCCATGGTCATCATAAACACTTTTTCCGCAAGGACCTTCGATAACCCGAATTGAACAGAAATATGGTTTGCCAAAACCGGGAGGGCTGTCACAATAGTACGGTTGAATAATGACCGGAGTAAAACATGACCGATAACAACGACACGACTTCCAATTTCATCCATACCATGATCGACGAGGACAACGAGACCGGCCGGTTCGGCGGCCGGGTGCATACTCGCTTTCCACCCGAACCGAATGGTTACTTGCACATCGGCCATTCAAAATCCATTTTGTTGAATTATGGCACGGCCGAAAAATACGGAGGGAAATTCAACCTTCGATTCGACGATACAAATCCTTTAAAGGAAGAACAGGATTATATTGACGCCATCATCAAAGACGTAGGTTGGCTTGGAGCTGATTGGGAAGACCGGCTCCTGTATGCCTCCGACTATTTTGAACAGCTTTACGAATATGCCGTCGACCTCATCAAACAAGGCAAAGCTTACGTCGANNCGATCCGGTGATGTACCGCATCCTTCACGCCACCCACCCTCGAACCGGCGACGAATGGTGTATTTATCCCATGTATGACTGGGCTCATGGCCAGTCAGACTCCATTGAAGGCATCACCCACTCTCTCTGTACCTTGGAGTTTGAAGATCACCGGCCGTTGTACGATTGGTTTCTGGACAACCTGGAGGTTTACCATCCCCAACAGATCGAATTTGCCCGTCTAAATCTCACTTACACAGTGATGAGTAAACGCAAGTTTTTACGACTGGTTAACGGGGGTTTTGTCAATGGCTGGGATGATCCGCGAATGCCCACCATATCGGGCCTTCGACGGAGAGGGTATAGACCCGCAGCCCTTCGTAAATTCAATGAAATCATTGGCGTCTCCAAGAGCAACAGCACGGTTGATTTTGCCCTCCTGGAACACGTCGTCAGGGACGATTTGAATCTCTTTGCGCCCAGGGCCATGGCTGTTTTACGACCGTTGCGGGTCATCATCGAAAATTACCCTGAGGGCCAGGTGGAGGAGTTCGAAGTCCCCAACTACCCGCAAGATAAGTCCAATACAGCTAGTCGTAAGATCCCCTTCTCTCGTGAAATCTATATCGAACAAGAGGATTTTTTAGAAGATCCACCGAAAAAGTTCTTCCGATTGGCCCCGGGTAGGGAAGTCCGGTTATTGGGTGCTTATTACATCACCTGCCAAGATGTCGTTAAGGATGAAGAGGGCACTGTCGTGGAATTGCGCTGCATCTATGATCCTGAATCAAGCGGCGGCTCAACCCCAGACGGCCGCAAGGTAAAAGGGACGATTCATTGGGTCTCGGCCGGGCATGCCGTTCCGGCCGAGGTCCGTTTATACGACACTCTCTTCGTGAAGGAATTCCCTGAAGACGTCGAAGAAGGTCAAGATTTNNTAGATTCAAAACCCGATCACCTGGTATTTAATCAAACGGTATCTCTGCGAGACACCTGGGCCAAAATCCAGGATAAAGGGTAGAAGTTCATATGGTCCATCCCCTTGTCGATCAATTACGATTTGCGCGCAGCGAATGGGTGCGTGCCCTCGAAGGTGTGTCCGACGAGGATGCCCGCCGCCGGCTTACCCCTATGAACAGCATCAGCTGGATGGTAGGGCACTTAGCCTGGCAGGAAAATCGTTATTGGCTTCAGCTCGCCCAGGGGCAAGATGTGGCCCCTCATCTCAATGCTTTGGTAGGATACGGCAAACCTGCAACCACTCCCCCATTAGACGAGATGTGGTCTGCCTGGCAGACAGTCACCGGAGCAGCCGACGTTTATCTAGACACCCTCACAATTGATGTGCTGGACTCTTATTATCAATGGCGCGGGAAAGATATTTCTGAGTCAGTCGGCACTTTGCTCCAGCGGGTCATCTACCATTACTGGTACCATACCGGCGAAGCAATGGCNNCTAGACCCGCGTCACGTACTCCCCAGTTCGGGTATCGACCCGTATAATATCGCCCACCTTGACGAATAGGGGTGTTCGAACTGTGACCCCCGTTTCTGTAGTCACCTCTTTCGTCGCACCAGTGGCCGTATCGCCGGCGACGGCGTGTTCAGCCTCAGTAACCTCAAGATCGACGTTAAGGGGCAGGTTGTAATCAAGCACCTCGCCCTCAAAAAATAGCAGTTCCATCTCCATATTCTCTTTTAGCCATTGGGCATCATCGGCTATCATTATGTGGGATACATGAGGCTGCTCGTAGGTTGCCATATCCATGAAAACGTAGAATTGGCCGTCGTCATAGAGATACTGGACGGTCCGTTTATCCAGGCGGATATCTTCGACCCGATCGCCGGAATTGAAGGTCAACTGTAAATTAGCACCAGTACGGACATTGCGGACGCTAACCCGGATCGTGGCCTTGCCCCGGCCGGGCTTGTGATGGGAATATTCAGTTACCTTATAAATTTCACCGTCGTGCATAAACGACGTCCCACGACGTAATTGGTTCACATCAATCATCAGAATGCTCCTATATTCAACTTGAATAATGCCTCTGGGGCAGCGCCGAAGTGTATCATAAAGCGGACAGCCTGTCAGGCAGTGGTATCGGCCGCAGGAGCATGCTAAAATGTCCCTATGGCATCTGCTCCTGCCCCGGCACAAATTCTATGTCGCCAGTGTAGTGCCCCTTTGCCCATCGAACAAGGCACTCAATACGTCAATTGCCAATACTGTGGCACGACCAACTACGTCGAGAAGGGCAAGCTGGTCTTCCACTATGCCGTGCGCACAACCGTTCGCGAAGATGAGGCTTTGGCAGCTGTGCGCCGCTGGATGGCTGGCAATGAGACCATCAAAGGCCTGGATAGGGACGCTCAAATTGAGCGGCCGGTTTTTCAGCACTTTCCCATGTGGTTTGTGCGCACCACCCGGGATGGTAAGGAAAAGGTTTACCTGGAACCAGCCGCAGCGTTATCGGTGAGCGAGCTCAAGCATCTTTCGATTCCGGCAGCGGATTTGGAACCATATGATCATGCCTATGACGAAACGACCGTCATCGCCACCGTGCCGTATAATGCTATGTTGGGTTGGCTGAAAGAAGAACATGGCCTGGAAGTGCCAGAAATCGACGAGGTATCCCTGGTACATTTGCCCACCTATGTTTTTAAATATGGGTACAAGGATCGGCAATATACGGCCGTCGTTGACGGGGCGACAAGCGAAGTCTTCGCCAATATTTATCCGTCAAAATGGGAAGCGCCTTATCTGGCTATCGGGGCGGCCGCCTTTGCTGGTAATTTCTGCGCCGCGCTCATCCCATTAGGTGGCTACCTGTTTAGCGGCGGAACGGGACTCGGCCTAGGGGTTGTGATTTATGCAGTTGTGGCGGCTATCCTGGCCATCCCATTTTTCTCGGCCGCAGCCACGATCTCGGCCAAAGTCTAATAACCATAACGGTTTACCCATCACGAAATTATATTTATGTCAACAAATCCTAAGACGCAAGGCTTAACTTGCCCTAATTGCAGTGGCGTGATTCCAGTACCCGAGGGTGGCCGTATCGTTACCTGTCAATTCTGCAATATGTCTTCTCTGGTGCAGGGCGAGAGAGGCGTTCGGCGCTGGCACGTAACGAATAGACTCGATCGTCCGGCCGCGCTGGAAGAGGTCAAAGAGTTCTTTAAGGGGATGAACAAAGCCCGTGATTTAGACGACAAAGCGGAAATCGCCGAGCTGTTCCTTGTCTACCTACCTTATTGGCGGGTAAACGCCTTCGTAGCTGGCTGGCTGTTTGGCCGGGTAAAATCTGGCGACGACAGCACAAAACCGGTTGAAGTTGAGGTAATGGAGGAGATGGAGTGGAACGATGCGGCTACTGACGTCTCCGAATTTGGTGTTCATCGTGTTACGGTATCGCACCAGGATCTTGAACCTTACGACGCAGAAAGCTTGTATGCCGAGGGCATGGTCTTTGAACCAGTCGAATCTCGTAGCGAGGCTTTAGATGAGGCAAAACTTCATTTTATTCACCGGGGCCGCAGCAAACGTTCACTAAATCAGAAATACTTCGAGAAATTCCACATTCTGCGCCAGCGTTTGTCGCTGGTCTATTATCCGTTATGGGTGGCCCGTTACCGCTACCGGAACCGCAGCTACCAGGTGGTCGTAGACGGCGTTGAAGGCAAAGTTTTATACGGCAAGGCACCGGGCAACATCTTCTATCGGGCGGCGATGCTGGTGGGTGGAATAGCTGCCGGCACTTTTATCTTGGTGAACGGCACCATCATCGCCGGACTGGCCATTTCCAGCAGTGACGATAGTGACGGTTTAGGTATTCTCTTCCTACCCATCGCCATCGGAATTGGCCTGGTTGTGGCCGGCTACCGCAAGTTCCGTTATGGCGAAGAGGTGGAGAAGCTTCAGAAGTCGGCTCGAAAGTTGTCCCTCGGCCGAGGGAAAAGGTCGGGGGGCCTGCTGTCTAGCAGCGTCTCGACCATCGTCCAAGAACTAACGGATTTGGATACCCGGTAAGGTCGATGAAACTCATTCTTCTACGTTGTCCCAATTGTAGCGAACCTTTGAATCCTGATAATGACGACGTGGTGATCGCCTGCCCCAATTGCCTTACGCCAGTGGCCATTGCCGTGAATGGCCCTCAAAAAATGACTGTGCGTTTTGCTGTACCTGAGAACAAAGCCGTTTCTAGCAGGAGGTGGTTCCCATTTTGGGTCTTCGAGGGGCGCGTCCACATCCTGAGACGAGAGACACAAGGAGGTAGTCGTTCCGGCCGTAAAGAATCCGAGAAATTATGGGGGTCTTCCCGGCGATTATATGTCCCAGCCTGGGAATTAGTTTTACATAACGCACAAGAAGTTGGCAGCCAGCTTATCCAGCAACAACCTGATATCCAGTTCGTGAACCATCCAGAGAATGCGCAGTTGATATCGGCTACAGTTACGCCAACGGATGCTCGAAAGTTACTAGAATTTGTCATCCTGGCGGTCGAGGCTAGACGCCGTGACTGGCTGAAGGATCTTGAATTCGACCTCGAGATTAATGACCCAGAGCTATGGGGCATGCCTGAAGGCACATTCTGATGGGCTTTAAAGGGCGCTAATTTCAGGAGGTATCATGTCTTTAACAATTGAGCGGATAGAGACAAAAAAACAGCTCAAGGAATTCATCAAGGTAGCCTGGGACGTTTATAAAAACGATCCCAACTGGGTGCCTTATCTTTATTTTGAACGGCTTGAGTTTTTCGATAAGACCAAAAATCCCTTCTTCGAACATGCTGAAGGTGATTATTTTATCGCCCAGCGCGACGGCAAGGTAGTAGGCAGCATTGCCGCCGTCCTGAACCACCGCCACAATGAGATCCACGAGGAGAATATCGCTCATTTCGGTATATTCGAGGTCATCGAAGATCCTGAAGTTGCAGCGGCTTTATTGGAAACTGCTTGCCACTGGGCGCGAGACCAGGGCACAGACAAAATTCTGGGACCGGCAAACTTCTCCAGCACCATGGAGTGGGGCCTACTTATCGATGGCTTCGATTCACCACCAGCAATCCTCATGACCTACAATCCTCCTTACTATATCGACTACATCGAAGCAGCGGGCTTTACTAAAGCCATGGATCTCTACGCCTGGAAAAATAATGCCGTGGAAAGAATGAAGCCTGGTGGTCTACCTGATAAACTGATTCGAGTCATAAACAAAGTCCCTGAACGGTACGGTTTGAAGATCCGGACGCTCAATATGAAAGATTGGGATAATGAAGTAGATACGCTGAAAAGGATCTACAATAGTGCCTGGGAGAAAAACTGGGGATTCGTTCAATTGACCGACCACGAATTTGACCACATCGAAGCCAGCCTGAAACCGATCCTTGATCCCAACATCGTCTTCATCGTGGAAAAAGATGGCGAACCGGTTGGCTTTTCTTTGTCCCTGCCTGATGTAAACCAAATCGTCCATAAGCTTAGGCCAGGTCCCTCCATCATCGGTTCCTATATCGCCGGCGCTTGGACCATGCTTAACAAGCGAAGAACAAACCGCTTTCGCGTTTTCGCCCTCGGCGTCCTCGAGGAGTGGCGGGGTAAAGGTGTTGATGCCTTACTGTATTATGAAACGGGTAAGGCGGCCGTGGCCAATAATTATGAATGGGCTGAGTTATCTTGGATTTTAGAGAATAATGATGCTATGAACCGGTCGATTGAACTGTTTGAATCAGAGTTATATAAACGATATCGGGTCTACGAGAAACCATTGAATTGATATCTGTTCATTATCGCAATATGACAACAATCNNGCGGTGGGCCCATATTCACAAGGGATACGAGTTGGTAGTCTTTTATATACTGCTGGCCAAATCGCATTGGATCCAAAAACGGGCAAGATGGTTGAACGGGACATCGCCATCCAGACAAAGCGGGTGCTATTAAACCTGCAGGGTATCTTAGAGGCGGCCGGAGCCAACCTGGATCAAGTCATTAAAACCACAGTGTTTTTGCAGGATATGGCCAATTTCGGGGCCATGAATGAAGTATATGAGCAATTTTTCAGCGACCAACCCCCGGCTCGATCAACGGTCGAAGTAAGCCGACTGCCCCTCGACGCTCTTGTCGAGATCGAGGCCATTGCCTTTTTGTCATAATGTGCATCGTACCTTTAAGGTACAAAGCACATGGGCTCATCAGAATTTGATTTTTTCAAATGAAGGCACCGAATGACTGGTGAAACCATTCTCGTGGTGGACGATGAGGTCAATATCAGGGAATTGGCCAGGATGTATCTGGAACAGGAAGGGTTCCAGATTGTGACGGCCGTGAATGGTCAGCAAGCCCTGGAACAGGTTCGGCAAGACCCCCCATCCCTGGTCGTTCTTGACCTGATGTTGCCAGAAATTGATGGCTGGGAAGTGTGCCGCCAAATTAGAAAAAAGAGTAATCTGCCCATCATCATGTTGACCGCCAGAGGTGAAATAACGGATAAAGTGGTCGGCCTTGAGCTCGGCGCCGACGATTATATC
>DOXE01000151.1 GCA_003519205.1 Chloroflexota bacterium | reverse complement strand
ACAGGGATGATAGCCCTTGGATCCCTAGGATAATTCTGGCCTTGTCCCAACATTCGCCTGAAGGTTCGGACAACAGGGTAGGCATACTTGTCATACCATCGATTAGGGGCCGTATGGATGATAAGGCTTCCGTCCTCACGGAGCACGCGATAGATTTCGCTTAGTGAAAGGTGTAGTTCCCAGGGATAAAGATGCTCCACCACGTCAAACAACAAGACACGATCGAAGTAGCCGGTTGGAAATGGCAAGTACTTGGCATCGGCCATACAAACGCCGCTAGGCGTCGATCCCTTGGTGCCTGTTTGATTTTCCTGGTTTATCACATCGCGGGTCATGAGCGCCGCCACTTCGGCGTAATCGATGCCAAAAGCCTCGACGCCCATTTGTATACAATGCCGTATGATCTCGCCCCGACCGCAGCCGACGTCCAGCAACCGCATTCCCGGTCTTACATCGGCCATGGCAAAAGCATCGTTAAGGCGGCGCGATAGATGCCGCCCTTCTGATTCAAGGAAGACATCGTATCCTTCACAGGCGGTCAGGAAATATTCCTCAGTATAGAGGGTGGAAGGCAGCGATTTTTTTTCCCTGGTTTCCATAATTGCCGGGCATTATAAGGCAGCGCTAGGGTCAAGTCAACGCGACGCGACCGGGTGTTAAACATCTTGTATTAGCTACAACTTTTTTTGTTATACTGCGTAAAGACCTACAAAGTGTCAGGAGATGACTTACCAGGGTTTCGAAGAGGAACAGATCTGGCTGGAACAGGCTAGACGTGGGAATAAGGAAGCTTTCGGTATGCTCATAGAAGCTTACCAGGCGCCGGTATTTAACCTCGCTTACCGGATGCTGGGAAATGCGGATGAGGCTGAGCAAGCGGCACAGGAAGCCTTCATACGGGCCTGGACCCGTCTGGATAGTTACGATCCGGCCCATAAGTTCAGCACCTGGCTGTTGTCAATAACATCAAATTATTGTGTTGACCAGCTTCGTAAGCGACGGGCACAGCTATTGTCGTTGGATGGACCACTGCCGGCACATCCGGCACTAATGTCCGAGAGTGCTTCTGGACCCGAAGCCCAGGTGGCCGACGGCGAACAAGAGGAGTATGTACAAAACCTCTTAGAGACACTCCCGGCCGATTATCGGCAGGCCGTCATCCTCCGTTATTGGTATGACATGTCTTACGACGAGATCGCCGAAGTGATGGATACAACGGTGAGCGCCATAAAATCACGACTTTTCCGCGCCCGCCGGCAATTGGCCGAAACGAGTATGGAATTGGAAATTGTCCCGGCCGCGCCGGTCGAGACGATCTCCTAGCTGATCAAGAGATGACAACGATGGTTAAGTTTATCGGAATGATTGATTGCCAAACTAATTTGCAAAATGGACGATATGGACATGGAGCAGCGTATCATGGAACACGATGAGATATATACCCTGATGATGGAGGCCCTGGATGGGGAGCTCGAGGAGAGCGATCAAGGCCAGATGATGGCCCATTTTCAAGAGTGCTCAACTTGTGCCCGAGAATGGGAGACAATTCAGGCCATCCATCAACTGCTTCTGCAAGCCCCGGTTCTGAGCCCGGCGGCCGACTTTACCCAGCGTACCCTGGCCCTTCTGCCCAACACCAGATATCGCATCTATGCCATCAGTGCTATTTATGGTTTCCTCCTATTAGTGGGCCTGATTCCGTTGGCTGTCATCATCTGGTTTATTCTGCAAATCGGGCCTGCCTTTAACCAACCAGCCTTTATCAGAGGTTTGCAACAAGGCGGTGGGCAACTTTTGGAGGTTATGCAAACCGTGGTTCAAGCCGGTTGGCAAGGGTTGGGCACATTCGGCGAATTGTTGGGCCAGCAACCATCGATATTGGGCTGGTTGTTGGTCTTAGTTGGTGTCGTCTTTCTCTGGGGCGGCGTTTACAGTCAATTGACTCGGCCGCAGAGAGTATGAGAATAATAGGTGACAGTTACTTTGTAAAGAGACTGTCACCTCAGAAGAAGAGCTATTGGAGTATATGATGAAGAGGAAAATATGTATTTTTAGTTTGCTGATCCTTTTACTGGTTTTTGTGCCGACCAGCGTCGCTTATGCTGACCCGAGCTTTGACCGGGTTATCGGCGAAGGTGAAACTGTTCAAGAAGATCTAGTCATTTTTGGTGGTTCCTTGATAGTCAAGGAAGGGGCAACTGTCGACGGCGATGTCTCTGTTTTCGGGGGCACAGCCAAATTGGCAGGGGATATTATTGGCGACGTGGCTATCTTCGGCGGTGTGGTAGATCTGACGGGCACTGTCGACGGCGACATGGTCGTCTTTGGCGGCTCGTTGCACGCCGGAAGCTCGGCCGATATCAACGGCGATTGTGTGCTCGTCGGCGGGACGGTTTCTGGAGATGGAAGAGGTGCGGTTAATTGCGTTGAGGTAGGCGAGTTTCCAAGTGTCGTCTTCCCGGCCCTGGTTAACCCGCCATCGCCGCCCGATATACCCGAGATGCCCGAACTACCAGAAGTGCCCGACATGCCGGCGCGGCCTGCGCCACCCATCGTTCGCCACGACAGCGGCCGGGGCTTCTTCGGCATCATTAGCTCCTCCGCAGGTTGGAGCCTTTTGTTAGGCATGGTGGCTCTGGCCGTTGGTTACCTGGCGCCGAACCAACTCAATCAGGTCAGCGATACTTTGCGTAAGAAGCCGGCCGCCAGTGGCGTCGTGGGCGTACTCACCGTGATCGCCATACCGACTTTGGTAACCATCCTGTTGATTCTGTCGGCCATCTTAATCATCATTTGTATTGGCTTGTTGGGCTTCCCCATCGCTTTGGCGCTGATGATCGCCTTCGCCTTTGGCATGGTCCTGGGCTGGATCGCTGCCGGTACGTTGTTAGGCCAGCGGTTGGCCCGCTGGTTGAAGTTGTCAAACCGTAGCTTGCCGGTCACAGCCGCCTTAGGCACGGCCATCCTGACCCTGGCGGCCGGGCTTTTGAGCTCGCTGCCCTTCTTATTGGGTGGTTGGTTCTGGACCTTGGCCGGGATTCTGATTGGCTGTGCTGGACTGGGTGCGGTTGCCCTGACCCGATTTGGAACCCGTTCTTATCCTGTTGTGGCTACGGATAACGAGCAGAAAGTTGAAGTTGTATTAGAAACATTGCCGGTTGAAGAAGAGAGCGAGACAGTTCATAAACCACCGGTAGACGAAGGATAAGTACGAAAAACTTATCTGACCCTCAGCGTATTAAACCAAAAGGCAAGCGGCGCACTCAACAGAGTGCGCCGCTTATCATTCATTAGGCAGCTACAATCGTTTGATTAATATCCTAATTTTGTATCTATCGCCGAAACATGTCCAGTGTCACATGACCGGTTTCGCTGCACCACCACTGCTCTTGGCTGCTATCTGACCATAGAGATGGCCAAAGGCGAACATCAACCAGGGGCTGGCTGCCGCTGTGAACACAAGGGCTAAGATGGTTCCCAGACAGGGGATAACCTGCAAAACACCGTTGACGACGCCAATCACCAGCCCGGCCCCCAGACCAACGGCGACGGTAATCACGATGTCGCCGATATTGTCTCGGGTTAGTGCGTAAACCTCGCCAAAACGAAATAGAGCCCCGAATTCGTTGGTGCGAACGTATTGGATCAGCAGTGCTGGCGTGACCAGGATCAAGAAGATCCACCACAAAATCGCCAGACAAATAATCAGGCCGAAGCTTGTAAATAAGCTGGCGACTGCCAGGTCCTCACTTACTTCGCTCAGCCCGGCTGAACCAACCGATATGACGGTGCCAATGCACATTAAGATCCAGAAGGGCAGCGTATAGACAAGCTGGGCTACGACGATGTAAAGACCGTCCATAAACAGCTTGCCGATATCTTCGCCCCATTCAGGCAATGGTAGCTTATCGCCGTTCATCAAGTTGCGGGCGATGCCGGCCGTGTAGCCCACCAAAAAGGGAATGGGTATTAACAAAAAGCTGAAGAATGCT
>DOXE01000239.1 GCA_003519205.1 Chloroflexota bacterium | reverse complement strand
GTAGTCTACTGCCTCTGCTACCCTGGGTGTGGCTAAATCGCAGCAACCCGTAGCGACTGCCGGCCGGATCTGGAAACCCAACCGATTAAACATAGATTCGGCCAAATCCAAGAACGTGTCGCACACCTGGATCATCCTTCAATTGTCTGGCTTCTTACGAGAATTTTGTGATATCCTCTCGTTGGACCAGATTGAAAGTGTTATATTTATGGTGCATTACCGAAATGCGGTGATTTCATCGCCATCTTGTTTCACCGGTATTCGCGTCATAATCTTGTCTAGTTCCAAGGAGGATATAAAGTGATTGGACCCCTACAACTTAGCGTAATTGGTTTCGACGAAGACAAATATTATCGCGACATCATCGTGGAATTGAAAAACCTGCGCAAAGAGAAGATCATCCGGCTTTTTGACTTGCTGTACCTCATCAAACATCCGGATGGCACCATCGCTGCCAAAGAGGTCGACGATTTGCAAGCTTCTGAGCAGCGAGAATTTGGCACGTTGATCAAAAGCTTACTCGGACTGTCGGCCAAGGACGCACAGCACATCAATGCCGACGAAGTGGCCGAGGCCATTGGTTCTGAAGGAGATGAATTCGGCATGTCGGAGTCGGAGATCCAGGCTCTGGCTGACCAGATTCCCAATGGAAGTTCGGCTATTTTCGTTATTTTCGAACATAGTTGGGCCCGTGGCGTGAAAAAAGCAATCCTTGATGCTGGCGGTTACCTTAGGGCTCAGGGATTGATCAACCCAGAATCATTGCAAACTACTACCAACGAACTGGCCATCGTCCTGGAGGCCATCGAAAAGGCGGAAACAGCTTCGATGGAAAAAATGGCTGGGGTCATGGCTGATGCGAAAGCCCAAGAAGAAGAAGCCCAGCGTCATGCGGACGAAGCCGTCGCCGAAGCGCAAGCCATTGAAGCAACGGCCATGGCTGCCCTGGCAGCGGCCGCACTGAAAGAAGAAGAGGCCAATCAAGCCGTAGCCGAAGCCGAAGCCCGAGTGGAAGCGGCCCGCCAACACGCCGCCGAAGTGGCCGCCGAAGCCGAGGCCATGGAAGATGAAGCCTTTGCCCAGGCCGAGGCGGTACGCCGTGCCGCCGAACGCCAAAAAGAAAAAGCAGAAGCCGAGGCCGCCGAAGCTTTGCGCGAAGCCGAAGAGATCGAAGCCGCCGCCGTTTTACGGGCCATGAACGCCATGGTCGCCGCCAGGATCATCGAAAAGGAAGCTGTTCGCGAGGCCCTCAATGCCGTCATCGCCGCCGATGTGATTGAAGCCTCGGCCGCCCAAAAAGCGGCAAAATCCCTGGCTTCTGGTTAGGCTACACGAAAAACGTCATCTCGAGCGTAGGCGAGCGATCTCTCTTTACTTACAACTTGAGTTAGGCCGTCATTAAGAGGGATCTCCCGGATCGTCAGCTCTTGAGAGCTTGCCGGCACAAAACAAATACCGCCCCCTGGGAAAACATGAACCAGGCCAGCAACAGGGTGTTGACGATAGAAACAATATCGATCCAAAGCGGGACCTGANNGTCCGAACAGCAGCGATCTCCTCGCTTCCCGGCAACTCAAGATCGATGATAGGAATGGCGTTGAAGGCCTGGATAGCCTCCTCGATAGCGCCCAACGTATCGTACAGAGCTCGGATATTCTCTCGTGTTTCGTTCACACTGGCTTTGACATCGTCGTCGACAATTCGAGAAATCGCTTCCCGGATGAGGCTGGTCTCGGCGGCGGTTTCGCCCATCTCCTGCACCCGCTGGTTGGCATCCTCCAAGGCAGCCGAGGTCTCTGACAAGGCCGCTCCAGTCCTTTGCGAGGCCAATTCCATACGCTGTAAGGCTAGGTCAATAGGTTCCAGAATAGCCAGAATAGTTTCGGTNNCGGGCCTTCTTTCTGTTTTTCGACTTCAGTTGAATCAACTTCTGTTTTTTCAACTTCTGTTGAATCGACTTCTTTTGTATCCTCTTCTGTCGTTTCACCTTCTATTATTTCACCTTTTGTTGTTTCCTCTTCCGTTGACTCCATTTCAGATTCTCCTTTATTCGTTGTTTTACCATTTAGCTGGGTAACCCAACCCTTCATCAGCTGATAAATTAAGCGGCATCCATTTCCACTTTTTCAATAGTCTCATCATCCTTCTCATGCCAAGATCGAACGCGCCGAATTTCATCGAAAAGCATGAGCAGAATGGCTACGCCATTTAACCCAACAAAGATCGTGATCAGCTTCGTCAGTGGCGTTGTTGGGGAGAAATCGCCATAGCCAATGGTCGTGAAGGTAATAATTACGAAATAAATCGAATCCAACCAGCTCCATCCTTCCAGCCAGTGAAATACAGCAGCACTGACGATGATAAAAACCGCTACGTATATGAAGATGGGACGGGCCTTCGGATCGACAAGCAGATCCAGGAACAGGGTTTTCATAAATGGAATGCGTCGAGTTCTATGTTTAGGAGATTTGCTCATAATTACTCCTTAATGGGTCTATTTGTTTGTAACCTAAGGTCAGCAATCAAAATTTGCCCATCACATTGCATTCGTTAATCTTCGGTCGATTTTGACCTTGAGGATTGCCTTCTTTTGGATTCAGCGACTTCACGATCCTGACGGGATGCCCAGGCGCGGAGACCAATAAAGATGCCTAAGGCAGCAATTGGCATGGCGATTCCAGCTCCCTGAGCCAGGATATTGATGTTTTCTCCGGCAAAAACCTGGGCTAGGAAATTAACGGCCAGGACGACAACCGTGACGCCGACGAGGGCAGTTTCCAGCTCTTCGGTGCTATCGATCTTCAGCCAACCAGGAAATTCAATCTCTTTGATAAATAATTGGTAAAAACCGATAGCCGTGATATATAGAACCGTGCCAATCAGGAATTGGTGAACGTGTTCCACCACCTCGATAATGATGGGTATCTCCTCAGCGTGTGCCTCAGCTTCCATAAGACCCAGCCCAACGGCGACACTCACGAACAGTAAAATTATTAAGTTAATGCCGCCGAATAGAAAGAAGGCGGCTGCGGCCAGACCCAGACCGATGATGGGGATGAT
>DOXE01000312.1 GCA_003519205.1 Chloroflexota bacterium | reverse complement strand
AACGTAAGAAATGGCTCCAGCCTGGAGTGCCGGAAAGATATATTCGTCCTGGTGATAAGATGTCAAGACCACAACTTGCGTCCGTGGGCTGATGTTTTTGACACGCCGGGTGGCCTCGACCCCACCCATGCCCGGCATCAGCAAGTCCATCAAAACGACGTCGGGCACGTATTCGGCCGCCAGGCCGACGGCTGCTTCGCCTGTTTCGGCTTCCCCAACTACTTCAATATCAGGCAGGGCGTTCAAAAAAGTGCGCACACCCTGGCGCACAATCTGGTGATCGTCTGCTAGCAACACAGTTATCGTCTTGGTCACAACCAACCCTCCTCAGAAATCAGACAGGATGAACAGGATGAACGTGATTAATGTCCCGGTGATCGACGGCCCGCACCCCAACCGGGCAGGTGACTACGACCAGGGTTCCCTGGTTAGGGGCGCTTTTGATGGCAACCGTGCCGCCCAGCAATTGGGCCCGCTCCCGCATAGAACGCAGTCCCAGGCCTGTTGTACTAGGCCTTTCAAGATCGAAACCGACACCATTATCGCCAATCATCAGGATGATGCACTCGCCTTCATATCGCAGCCGGATTTCGGCCCGGCTGGCCTGGCTATGGCGCGCGGTGTTGGCTAAGGCCTCTTGGGTGATGCGAAACAGGGTCCGTTCGCTTTCCGGCATCAACGATCCTTGGCCCTCAACCTGAAGGTCTACTTCAATATCATTTTGGTGGGCCCAATTGGCGGCGTATTCCTCTAAGGCAGCGGGCAAATCCCCGGCCGTCAACTCGGCCGGCCTTAGCTCCAGGAGGAGGTCGTTCAATTCATTACGCACCTGGTCGATCAATTGCTCTGCTTCCAGGATATGTGCCCTGGCCGTTTCCGGGTCCTGTTCGTAAAGAGCCAGGGCAGCCCCGAGTTGAGCTGAGGCAGCGAAGGCCTGCTGCTTGGCGCTATCATGCAATTCGCGGGCCAGGCGATTGCGCTCGCCGGTCACGGCCATCTCCTGTCGCCGATCGACTAGATCTTGCAACTGGATAGCCATGATGTTCATGCGGTCGGCCAGCACGCTCAACTCATCACCGGAATGGTCATCAACTAGGGTGGTAAAATTCCCCTGGCTCCAGGAGTAGGTGGCGGCCGAGAGGCGACTTAACCGCTTGATGATGCCACCGGCCGTCAGGGCACCAAAGGCAGTGGCCAAAATCGCAGCGCCAATGACAAAAACCACCGCGCTACGGCCGACCACGTTGAAAATATGGGCCGGGATATCTCTTTGTGTAGGTAATGACTCGAAGTGGACGACGACGGCCCCGAGGGCAGTCCGCGCCGCCTCTCCAGCACCAAAAACCGGCATGACAAACAGGAACTCGTCGCCGGGATCTATTTCGAAAAACAATCGCCCTGGATCGGTTTCCCCAGCCAAGGCAGCTTCCAGGGGTGCCCCTAGCCCTGATATCTGGCCGGGATCCAGGGGTTGGCCAATGGCCTCCTCCGGTAATAATCGCCTGCTGGAGGCGCCCAGCAGGGTACCGTCGGATCCAACCACCATGATGTCAACCTGACCAACCGTCCTGACCGAGAATTGGGTGTCGCCAAGCCGGAAAAGGTCGCGATTGCTAACAGTGGCATTGACATCATTCAGTACAGCAGCGACGATGCTCGGATCCACGGGCTCCTGGGACAGGATGGGGCGCATGACCGACACCACNNAAGGTGTAAATGGCCAGGGCTGTGCCCAATGGGAAGCTGAACAGGCTGAAGAAACCTACTACCAGGGCCAAAATCCGGGCCCATGATTTACGCTTCAGCAAGCCAATGCCGGCCAGGAGACCTGGCAAAGCCAATATGCCAAAAAATGCCAATCCGGCCGTGGCGATGATGGCCATGATGCTGGTTGCAACAGGATCACCGCTATCAACCCCGGCAAGGACGCCAATCCCGGTGAGGAAGAACCAACCGATAGCCCCAATCGACAGAAGCACACTATTGCCCAGAATATACAACCAACCCAAGACGGTCACATGGGTATCCATATCCTGTTGGTTCATCAATATAACTCCTGTGATAATAGGGTCTGGGGGTTAGGGGCTGGGGTCTGATAGTTGATTATACAGCACCTGACCACCGACCACTGACCCAAACTAAGCTCAGCTTGGCTTACCATTGTTAGCATCATAATACATAACGATGCTTTACACATCTGCCAGGTGGATGATCTACTTTACCCGAGTGGCTAAATGATAGGGCTCTCTATTACAAATTCACCAAAGCTGCGTAGCTTGAGATAATCACAGGTAGCTTGCTGAATCCCCGACATTCAAGCGGGCAAAGCGAACCAGTTCTTGGCGCGGGAAATTAAATGTATTCACAGAGAACGACCTTTTATTTCAAACGGATTGATAAATGGATATGGTTGAATTCTATTATTGTCTGTGATAAAAACAAACGTAAGAATTACCATTGTGTTTTCAACATGTGATTTAGACAACTATGAAGGTGATCGGGTACACACGCGTCAGCAGCGACAAGCAAGATTTGCAGAAACAAGAGCATTTATTATTGAAATACGCCCAAGAGCAAGATTTACGTATCTCTGACTTCATCCATGTGGAGATCTCTTCCCGAAAAGATACAAAGGAGCGCCGAATTGATGAGCTGTTAGATTGGTTGGACGATGGTGATGTTCTCCTAGTGGCTGAGCTAAGTCGTCTCGGCCGCAACATGTTTGAGGTGATCGATATCATCAACCAGCTGGGCGAGAATGGCGTGGAGGTTATCTTCGTAAGGCAGCCGGAATTATCCACGGCCGGCCCGCACCGTAAGTTGTTGCTGGCCATTTACAGTTATTTCGCTGAAGCGGAACGCGAGTTCATTTCAGTACGCACAAAGCAAGGACTGGCTGCCGCTAAAGCAAGCGGCAAGAAGTTGGGCCGACCGAAAGGCAGTCGTGACAAGGAAAGAGTGCTCGACCCGCACCGCGAGCAAATTAAAGAATATCTCGAGCTGGGATTATCTCTGCGGCGGATTCGAACCATTATCAACCCGCAATTGGAGCGGCCTATTAGTTACCCGGCCTATCGATACTTTGTCCGGCAAGATCCAGAGTTGCTTCAATCGTGGCAGGGACGGCGCCTTGCAAAGCACTACCGAAAATCGTTTTGACAGTGAGGCAGTGATGGCGGACCTCCAAATTGCACCACCACTACTAAAGACCAAACTCCATATTCCCCACCGGCGACCTGATATGGTCCCTAGATCACTGCTCATCAAACAACTGAATGAACGTATCCAGCGCAAACTCACATTAATTACAGCACCGGCAGGGTACGGTAAAACGAACCTGGCCTCCGAATGGACACACTCTCTTCAATCTGAGGACACATCCAATAATCGGATCACCTGGCTCTCTCTTGAAGAAGCTGACAGTGAACCCATCCGTTTCCTTTCATATGTGATCGCCGCGCTGCAACAGGTAGCGCCTGAAATCGGGGTTGGCGCTCTTAACTTATTTGAGATGGCGCAGAGTCCTCCAATAAACACCGTTCTGAACGAACTGATCAATGACATAGCCGGGCTGGACTATCACATTATGTTGGTGCTGGATGATTATCATGTGATCAGCCACCCGGAAATACACGAGGCCTTGCGCTACCTGGTAGAACATCAGCCGCATCAAATGCACCTGGTTATTACATCGCGTGAAGACCCGCCTCTACCACTGCCTCGACTCAGAGCGCGTGGTGAGATGGCTGAAATTCGCATGCATGATTTGCGTTTTTCGTTGGATGAAACGACGCAGTTTTTCTCTCACTCTATGAAACTGGACCTGGAATCAGAGGTGATCAGCGTGTTGGAGGCGCGGACTGAAGGGTGGATCGCCGGGTTACAATTGGCAGGATTTGTGTTGAAAAATCAGTCAGATCGTCAGGCTTTTGTAGACACGTTCAGTGGGAGTCATCGTTATGTGTTGGATTACCTTGCCGACGAAGTCCTCCAAAGCCAGGATGAAGAAGTTCGCCAATTTCTTACTCAGACATCCATTTTGAAGCAGTTTAATATAGATGTCTGTCAAGCGATAACTGGAAATCCAAACAGCCAATTCATCCTTGAGCAATTAGAGCAAACAAATATGTTCATTGTCCCTCTGGATCATGAACGAGTTTGGTATCGTTATCATCATTTATTTGCCGATTTTCTCTTAACAGAGTTAAGTAAGGCAGAAGCATCTGAGCTATATAAAAGAGCCGCTGCATGGCACGAAGCCAACGGCATGGTTACCGAGGCAGTAGCCTACGCTCTTGATAGTACCGATTCTGATCTCATGGCAGATATGGTAGACCGGGCACTACGG
>DOXE01000210.1 GCA_003519205.1 Chloroflexota bacterium | reverse complement strand
ATCGCCGGTGATCATCACCGGCTTAATGTAGGCCTGCTCGCAGACTACGATGGCCGGTTTGACCTCCGGCCGGGGCGGATCACTCATGCCCACTAGCCCCAGGAACGTCATCTCCTGTTCAGCACCTTCAAGAGTCGCGTCCGGTTTGTAAGCCACAGCCAGCACGCGTAATGCAAAGTCTGCCATCTGCTGGGCTGTAGTTAGGATCATCTCTTTACCGGCCGCATCAAGCTGGGTTACGCTGGATTCTGCCAACTGATACACGCATGAGTCGAGAATGATTTCAGGTGCGCCTTTAGCATAGGCGACAATGCTGTCAGACATATCATGCAACGTAGTCATGCGCTTCGATTCGGAGGTGAAAGGGATTTCGTGTATCCTCGGTAACCTCTTCTCAAGGTCAGGTTTGTTCAAACCGGCTTTTGCCGCAGCGACCACCAGTGCCCCTTCGGTGGGATCACCCTTAATCTGCCACTCAAATCCAGATGCTGGATCGCCGTGACCGTTATTGTGGTGGGTCACAAGGTGTGTATCTGAAGCTAGCGCACCCGCTTGTAGCAGGATGAGTAAGGGACCAGGGAGATCAATGACTTGGCCATTATAGGAGAACGTGCCATTGGGTTGGTATCCAGCTCCCGAAACATCTAGCATTTGCCCGGCGACAAATATTTTACGGACGGTCATTTCATCTTTGGTTAGTGTACCTGTTTTGTCCGAGCAAATGACTGACGTACTGCCCAACGTTTCGACGGCTGTCAAGCGTCGAATGAGGGCGTTACGCTTTACCATGCGCTGTACGCCAATTGCCAGCGATATGGTGACGACGGCCGGCAACGCCTCCGGGACCACAGCCACGGCCAGGGCAATGCCAAAAATGAGCATCTCCAGGAAAGGCTGGCCACGGAGCAAGCCGAGGGCGACGATGAGAAGCACGATCACAAAAGCGGCGCGGGCCAGGACACGACCGACCTTGTCCAGGTTGCGCTGCAAGGGAGTCTGGCCAGTTTCGATAGTCTGGAGCAGTTGAGCGATCTTGCCAAATTCGGTATTCATGCCAGTGGCTACAACAACTGCGCGACCACGACCGTAAGTAGCGGCTGTGCCAGCATAAACCATGTTCTTGCGGTCACCCACGACCCATTCACCATCAGGTAGTGCGGCCATATGTTTTTCTACTGGTAGGGATTCGCCGGTAAGCGCGGCCTCTTCCACCTGCAAGTTAACAGCTTCTACTAGCCGGGCATCGGCCGGGACCTTACCCCCCGCTCGTAGCAAAACAATATCACCTGGCACCAGGTCACGGGCTGGAATGTCCTGTTCTTCACCATCCCGCAGGGCTGTTGCTGTTGGTGCAGCCATCTGGCGCAGAGCTTCAATGGCCTGCTCAGCTCGATATTCCTGCACGAAGCCCAACAAAATAGCGAAAAGGATAATGATGGTAATGGCGATGGCTTCAAGGACATGCCCGAGAACGAGCGATAGGCCAACGGCCGCTAATAATATCAGGATAAGGATATCCTTGAATTGGGCGAAGAATATAGACCAAGGCGAGACCCGTTGAACGACTTGTAATTCATTCGGTCCATACTCCAATAGCCGGTGTGCCGCTTCTGTGCTCGATAACCCGGAAGTTGTCGTGTTCAGGGTATCGAGAACTTCGGATACGGTAAGGGAATACCATTTGCTAAGTGGCTTCATATATCATTCCTTACCGAATTATACTGAGAGTAGCGGTTGGAAAATCGGGCAAAAGTAGGAATTATACTACGTCAAATTGCTGATTATTCGGATAAGAAGAACTCTTCCCAAAAGCTTGACATCGGTTGATTTAAGTCAGGAAGTTCTATCATTGATTTCCTCACCTGGATGGCTATGGTCATGGTGCAATTGGAAGGCGATATTGGTGATAGCCACGCCTTCCATCTGGCGAAAGGCCAATCCGATGGCCAGGGTGCTGTTACGGTGCAGAGCCTGCTCCCAATAGCTACCCATGGTCAATCCGCCCATGACCAGGTGGATATAGGCCTCGGGATCTTGCTGGCGCAGTTGTTGGACATACTCTGCCAGAGGCTCGGTCAAGCTGCGAAAGGGAGAGGGTAAAATAACTAGTGGATAATCGCTCATCCGCTCAGCCCATTTGCGCTGCAAGTCGGCCGTTCGCTTTTCGTCAATTGATACATGCACGGCGGTCCACGGCTGACCCGTGGATAAGGCGAAATTGATGGCCCGGATCGTAGCTGCGTGAAGATTATCCACCAGCACCAAGGTATGTATGGTCCGAGCGCCAACCGACTTCGATACACCCGCCAGGCTGAGCTCCTTGGCCACCTCCCGGTAATGGCGATGAATGCGGAAGAAGATCAATACCAGGGTCGGCAATAAAATAATGATGATCCAGGCGCCGTCGTGGAATTTGGTTACGGCAAAGACCAGCATGACGATACCCGTGACCACGGCACCTACCGCGTTAACAATTTGTTTGGGTCGCCAGCGGGGATCATGGCGCGTGATCGAGTCTTCGATCACGATCTCTTCACCTGGCTGCATTTTTGAGATCTTTTTCCAGCGTACGACCATGCCAGCCTGGGAGATGGTGAAGCTGAGGAAGACGCCGATGGCGTACAAGGGAATTAGGGCCGACACTGATGCCTGGAAGATGATGATCAACAGGGAGGCAACGACCGCCAGCCCTACGATGCCCCATGAGAAGACCAGGCGGCTACCGCGAAAGGTCAGTTGGCGAGGCAGAAAGCCGTCCCCGGCAGCCAAAGCCGCTAA
>DOXE01000533.1 GCA_003519205.1 Chloroflexota bacterium | reverse complement strand
GCCCGGTTGGCATCGTCGTGCTCAAGAAAAGGAATGAGCGCGGCGCTGATCCCCACAATCTGCTTGGGAGAGACGTCCATATAATCGACCTTATTAGGGGTTTCGAACAAAAAGGTTTGATGATGCCGCACACTCACTCGCTCGTTGACAAACTGTCGTTTCTCATCCATCTTGGCATTGGCCTGAGCAATGGTATAGTTATCCTCATCATCAGCCGACAAATAAACGATTTTATCGGACACCATCGGCTTGACTAGAATCGGGTCTTCAAGATTCAACTGAGCAATCTTAATGGCAGTATCTTCGTCGATCAGAGTTTCGCTCGGCATAACAACGTCACCCGTTTCAGGATCATTTACATCAGCCCGGGTTGTTTTGCCTACCAGATTGTCAACATCATCTGGATCCACTCTATTTATGACTTTGCGATAGGGTGTTTCAATAAACCCAAACTCGTTGACCCGGCTAAAAGCAGCCAATCGACCGATCAAGCCGATGTTTGGTCCTTCAGGCGTCTCGATGGGGCAAATGCGACCGTAGTGACTATGGTGAACGTCACGCACGTCGAAACCGGCTCGCTCCCGGCGGAGACCACCCGGTCCGAGGGCACTCAAGGTACGTTTATGGGTTAACTCGGCCAGGGGATTGGTTTGATCCATAAATTGCGACAATTGACTGCCGCCAAAGAACTCCCGGGTAGCCGCCACCACCGGCCTAATGTTTATCAGAGACATCGGGGTGACCTGTTCCGGATCGCGAATAGACATTCGTTCTCGGACCACCCGCTCCATCCGCAGCAAACCAACTCGTAATTGATTCTGGATTAATTCGCCCACCGTTTTAACGCGTCGGTTCCCCAGATGGTCAATATCATCCGGCTTAATCCGCCCATTATTAATGTTAACCATTCGGGTGACTACCTGGACCAAATCATCTTTGGTCAGCGTACGATGATCGATAGGGATTTCTAAACCCAGCCGCCGATTTAACTTGTAGCGGCCTACTTTACTCAAGTCATAGCGACGCGGCGAGAACAGCAGCGAAAGCAAGAAATTAACCGCATTGTCAATCGTCGGCGGATCGCCCGGGCGCAGCTTTTTATAAAATTCAAGCAACGCCTCATTCACAGTTTTAGTGGGGTCTTTTTCTATGCTGGCCGCGATAAAAGCGTGGTCAGCTTCGGTATCAACCTCTTCAAAGAGGCTCAGCAATTGCTCATCGGTGCCCAACCCCATTTCCGTACAAAGGTTCGGATCCTTCATTGCGGCTTTGAGGGTTTCATCGTCAAGGTCAGCAATTTGAATAGCCCGGAGTAAAATAGACACCGGGAGCTTGCGCTTCCGATCAACCTTGACCGAGATCAGATCGCGTCGGGACGTTTCAAATTCAAGCCAGGCTCCTCGATTGGGAATTAGTTTGGCAAAACACAAGGGACGGCCCGTGGCTCGATCTTCCTCTACGGTAAAGTACACACCGGGCGAACGGATAAGCTGAGACACCACCACTCGTTCAGCACCGTTAATAACAAATGTACCATTGCTGGTCATCAGTGGGAAGTCTCCCATAAAGACTTCCTGCTCTTGAATCTCGCCAGTCTCTTTATTTACCAACCGAACCTGAACCCACAACGGACTGGCAAAAGTAATATCCCGCTCGCGACATTCTTTTTCAGAGTATTTGGGCTCGTCAAAACGGTAGTCTAAGAAATGCAACTCCAAGTTTTTATTAAAACTCACAATAGGGGATATTTCAGCAAACAGCTCTCGCAATCCCTCTTGCCCAAATGACTTAAAAGACTCTAGCTGCACCTCAATTAAGCGGGGCAACTCAAGAATGTCAGGAATACGAGCATAACTTTTACGGCCGGAGTTATAAGACATAGACACATTATCTCCTTAATGTAACTACCTATTACTTAATACTTGGAGACCAATAATACAAACACTACTTCTAGATACAAGCCCAATTGTTGCCCACAAAACTTGGCAGATTGCATCAGCCAAACATATGAAAGCAGGCCATGACGATGAGAAGCAACACTTGGTTATCTTTTCGCTTCGAATACCGCACCCGAACGGTGGGCAACCTTCTGGTTTACTTACTCCCTAGATATATCCTGTACTTACGTATCAGGCAGTATATGTCATCACCGGTGATGTTACTGGGCAATTCGAGATCTTTGCCCTGCAGCAGAGAGGTTATTAATTAAAAAGCAGCACAAAATGATTGAGGATTTCACCTCTATATGGGGTACAATCAAGAGCACACAAACCGCCAACTACAAAACTATATAATACCTCACCATTAAAGTTTTGTCAAGGTCTTAACCAAAAAATTTAAGGTTTATCTTACAAAAGACCCGGTAATATAAAATTCCCCAACTGAGATAAACGGGTTGGGGAATAAATACACAATAAATGCACTCCCCTTGTTTATAGGCCTGCGGCCTGCCGTAGCGCCTCAGCTTTGTCGGTTTTCTCCCAAGGGGCATCAATATCATCACGCCCGAAATGACCGTAGGCCGCTGTTGGACGTTAGATGGGCCGGCGCAGATCCAGGTCCTGGATTATGGCTGCCGGCCGGAAGTCAAAGTACTTGTCGATCAACGCCACGATGGTCTCATCTGGAACCTTTCCTGTGCCGTAGGTCTCCACGGCCAAGGAGAGGGGCGTGGCTACACCGATAGCATAGCTCACCTGCAACTCGACACGATCGGCCAGGCCAGCGGCCACCACGTTCTTGGCCACATAGCGCGCATAATAGGCGCCCGAGCGGTCGACTTTGGTTGGATCCTTTCCGGAGAAACAACGCCCGCCATGACTGGCCATGCCGCCGTAAGTGTCGACGATGAT
>DOXE01000367.1 GCA_003519205.1 Chloroflexota bacterium | reverse complement strand
GTTGCTTTGTCTCCTTCACCCCCGTCTGCTAATGTGGGAAGTCCAACGACAACCAGATTCACACAATTTTCGGCGATAATGTGAGCGATCTGTTCAAAATCACCAGCTCTCGAGCTACGCTTGAATACCTGGTATGAACGGGCGATCGTACGCGTTTCATCACTTATTGCTACGCCAATTCTTTTCTCGCCAAGGTCAAGGCACAAGATGCGCCCTGTTGTATCTTCGTTAATCACTTCGTTTGTGGTAGCCTGGTTTACAAGCTTAATATACCTTTCAATCCTTCTACCCACTAGAAATGAACGGCTACTGATTTAAACCAGGGGAGTAACCCTATCCCAGGACTAAGTTTGTATCACAGCAACCAATTGTATTCACGTACGACTGCCCCACAATTACCATCCAGTCTCGACTTGCGTGCTGATACGCACGGGCATATATGGAAGCCGGCCAAACCAATCAGGCCACACATGAACTGACGGATAGTCACGTAGGGGCAGATGTTCATAAAGATAGGAAGCCGCTACTCCTATCTCTTGTCCGGCGATAGAACTCAATAGCCCTTCTGAGGCCAGGCGAGCTGCCATGAGTCCCTCTCCAATCATTTCAAATGAAACCCGACCTTCGCCGTCTACTCCCAGGACTTCACCACTACCAAATGCCAGGCTCTCAGGCACAAGTTCATAGCCCGGTTCAACAGCATCTGACATCTCCTCATATACGAGCCCGATGGCCAGGGTTTCGTCGACGGCCGTCGCCTGTAGTTCTGCCCTAATCTCGAGAGTAAGGTTTTCAACCTGTTCACCTGGAAAGTGGGAGTAAGTCTCCTGGATCATGCGGACCAATCGTAAGGAATCCTTAGCAAGGAATTCATTATCGGACAGCGAACCTTCCATTTCGGCCAGGGCTCGGACCTGCAATTGTTGCAATACTTGCGATCTTAGCCGTTGGTGATCGGCTTCAGTGACTGAACTTTCCAAACGGGCACTTCCACCACTCGTTTCCTCTAGATTACGTACTTCGAGCTGAGTGGCTAAGGAGCCTTCCAAACGGTTTATCAAGCCAGCATTGACGTTACCCTTTGGGCCCGGTTCTACCGCCACGATTTCGACCTCGGCCGTGCCCCCCACAGTATCCGGCACATCCACTCCGCTAGTCGTCTGAAACACCACTCTTTCGCTTTGTGAAGTTCTTACTCGTGTGCCGGCCGGGACAGTGACGGGTTCCTCGAGCTTATTTACGAATACAACCGAACCTCTGGCCGGTGAATCAGGGACTTCGATCGCACCGGTCGTCTCGACTTCAGCTTGCCACTCTTGAATCGACTTCAAGATACGACCAGGAACCGAAGCGCCGCTAGGGTCGATCGACTCCAATTGGGGATCAACCACGATTTGTTGCCTTACCTCTACCGGACGGATTTCCGGCTCCAGAGTTATTGTGGCTCCCGGAATTGCATAAACTGCGGTGATGAAAAGAATGGCCAGTGTCACGATATAAAGGATGACCGCCAGGTAACGAATTAACCATTTGCGCCAGGTTGGCTGAGGCCTTCGCCGTTTTTCAACCTCTTTTCGATCCATCTCATCGAGGCGCTTTTGATGGCCAATCAGCTCTCGACGACGGCGACCCCGCCACCAACCTCTCCGGCTCTTATTTGCCGAACGAACCGTTGAAAAAACGGGTAAACCCAAGGCTTTTGCCTGGCTCGTAACCCGGTGATCGGTGCTTACCAGGCCCACCTCCAGCCGCAGTGAATCCACATGCCGACGAAGAAGAGCCAGGTCAAGATATTCTGTTAATAAATCCCCATTTTCAGGAAGAACGAACAGTACTTGCGATTCTTGAACCCAGTCAAGACGATCCCGAATCGAGACGATATCGTCGTCTTCGTCCAAATAAAAGACTTGGATGCCCATCAAATCAAAGCCGTCAATCCGCTTTTGACCTTAAATTCCGGGTTAAGATCTCTGGCACGGCCGACAATGCCTCCGGTAATTTATCCGGATCTTTGCCACCAGCCTGGGCCAAAGTCGGCCTGCCACCCCCGCCACCACCTACTATCTTGGCCACGTTACCGATGAGATCGCCCGCCTTTATACCTGAGGAAACCAAATCATCGGTTACTGCCACAACCAATAAGACCTTTCCATTGACAACAGCACCCAAAACAGCCACTCCACTGGTAACCCTATCTCTGAACCAATCGGCCATCTCGCGTAAGCCATCCATATCTGGTACACGCACCTGGGAAACCATTAGGGGCACGCCATTTACTTCTTGCATCTGCTGTAGCAACTTTTCAAACTCAATACGCGCCTGGGTTTGATGAAGTCGCGAGACCTCTCGATTCAGGGAGCGGTTGTCCTCAAGGATAATCTTTATTTTGTTTTCTAACTCTGAAACCGGGCTGTTTAGATTCATAGCCAATCGTTCGAGCAACAGCAGTCGGTCCATCACATATTTCTGGGCATATCGACCAGTAACCGCTTCAACACGCCTGAGTCCGGCACCAACCGCCTCCTCACTGGTAAAGTGGAAAAGTCCAATGTCCCCGCTAGCCCGCACGTGCAATCCCCCACAAAGTTCAAAACTGTAAGGATTGGGGCTGTCGCCAATCTTTATGGTCCTGACTACTTCGCCATATTTCTCGCCAAAGAGGGCCATCGCACCAGCGGCAATAGCTTCCTTTCGAGACATGTATTCAGCAGCCACCGGCAAGTTTTCAAGGATCGCCTCATTAATGGACCTTTCCATTTGCCTGAGAGATACCGGATCGACAGCTTGATGATGTGAGAAGTCAAAACGGAGCCTGTCTGGAGCAACTAATGATCCTTGCTGGGTGACGTGCTTGCCTAACTTTGCCCTTAGTTCTTTGTGAAGGATATGTGTTGCCGTGTGATTACGGCGAATGTCCCAGCGTCGCTGGTCGTCTACCTCCAGATTAACATAAAAGCCATCCGACAGATGGCCGCGCATGATTCGCCCGATATGGACGATCAGTCCAGGAATTGGTTGTTGGACATCTTGGATCTTGATTTCAGTTTCAAAATTCGTAGTAATGATACGACCGGTGTCACTCACTTCACCACCTGCCTCCACGTAGAATGGTGTTGCGACAGTTACTATCTCTACCTCTTGCCCGGTAATAGCTTGGTCTGTGCGCGAACCATCTTGGATTATTCCAATAACCTGTGATTCCATACGAGGACCGGAGTAGGGATCGTAGTCAACACCTTGATTGCCAAGGAGTCCCTTCTCAATCAACTCGCCAAGTAATTTGCTGTACACGTTGTCGATAGTCTCATATTGCCCAAAGGCACCTGCACCACTG
>DOXE01000110.1 GCA_003519205.1 Chloroflexota bacterium | reverse complement strand
CTTTTTCACGGCCGATGTTATGGATAATGTCGAGCTTATCGCTCCTGGGTGGCGCCGCATGTCATCATATGCGAACGGTGAAACCTTGGTTCATGTGATGTCGGCTTTCCTGGCGCTTTTGCTGTGCCCCGAATACCAAAATGCCTCAATTGAAGAACAAACATTGTTGAAATGGATCGTTTTATACCATGATATCGCCAAAGAGGTGGTCGATGGAAAGCGGGACGCTATTCATGGCTTTCGTTCAGCAGCGATTACCGGTGGGTCAATCGCCCAAGTCGGATTTCCAGTAACTGATGAGTATCATTCTCATGTGGAAGAGTGGATCGCCTTCACCCATGAAGCAATCGTCTGGTCAGATGAGGCTAAAATAACTATCCAGGACAATCGCCAACTACCTAAGATCGTCGACGGTATCAATAGGATCTTTGGCCATAATTCGGCCGCCGCACTCGTCGTCAAAACGGTTCTGCTGCACCTATCGATTAATGTTGTCGAAGATTGGCCTCAGGCAGCCCCTTTGACGGATGCTGAAACTAGGCAGTTTATTGATGCCCCATTGTTACCATTCCTGAAGGTCATGATGCTTGTGGACAATGATGCCTGGGCGCTATTTGACCAGCCTAAAAAAGATAAATATCGAAGTGAGACACTAGCGGTGTTTAGGGATATTGAGAAGGTGATTTAGTTCTTCAATTTCAAAATAAAAGCTCCAGGCGAATGAAGCGGCAACTTGCCGACCGCCGGACTGTCATCCTGCTAGAGTCCTTTATGAACTTGAAAAATGTAACAATTAGTGCGGTGGTGCTGAACTTATAGATATGCCGCCTGCCGCCACACTGCGATTGGCACTCACCTTAAGTCAATTCTTCGGCCGTTGCCTCTCTCACATCGAGGACACGGACCTGGAAATGCAGGGTTTCGCCGGCGAGGGGGTGATTGAAGTCAAGGACTGCCTTATCCTCGTCTAATTCCGCCACGTAGCCAATGTAAACCTCGCCAGTCTCTTTGTCACGGAAGCGTAAGCCCTTGCCTACGGATAGTTCGAGATGATCAGGAAAGGATTTTCGTGGCATGACGTCGAGTTCATCCTCATCATACTCGCCGTAGCCTTCGGCCGGGTTGACGACAACCGCTTTTTCCTCGCCAATATGCATGCCATAAAGCGCACTCTCCAGGCCAGGGATGATTTGCCCGCGACCCTGGACGAACTCCAGGGGATCTTGACCCTCACTCTTATCCAATACTTCGCCGTTTTCGAGACGCAGTTCGTAGGCCAGGCTGACCACCTGACCGTTAGTGACCACAGAATCTTGTTTATCTGCCATTACTATACTCTCCTTAGCCATCGCGGTGGACTACCGCAAAAAAAATCCGTCCAGACTCTCGGCGTCTGGACGGACAGCGAATGTCTAATTGTATTACCAAAAAGGTCAGGGTAGTATAAGGCGTTTCAAGATTTAACACAAAATCCCCTTAGGCTTCATTCATCTGGGGGTTGGGGTTTGGTGGTTTTGTTGCTAAGATAAATGGGTTCTTAATGTGAAAAGAAATCTATTGTATTCGGCCGCAAAATATATAAAATAGAATATTGTGAAAAAAATCACATAAACCTTGAAAGAGCAGGATAGAACTGATGTTTGCACAAAAAATTAGCGCTGGTTTTGACAGGGTCGATACCACCATCGTCAAATGGATGGCCAGGCANNGAGTCACTCATCCAGCAATCTTTGCCTTTCTTGCCCATGGAACTATTTCTTCCCGTTTTAGCGATTTGGGAAATGATAATAGGACTGGGATTCATTACGGGTAAGTTCATGCGGCTCACTATTTTGCTGATGATATTTCAAATGATTGGAGCAGCTTCGCCGATCGTTTTGAACCCGACCGCAGTATTTGTGAAGTTTCCGTTTGTCCTTACGTTGGAAGGCCAATATATTATTAAAAATGCCGTATTGGTCAGTGCTGCCTTTGTTATTGGAGCGACAGTGCGCGGTGGCGAATTATCAGCAGATCCAGTACAAGGGAACCTTAAAACCGAACAAATCGCCTTGTAATTCACTGGGATGTGTGAAATAGAGACGATTTTTGGAGACCTTGATCATGAAAGTATCAGTATTCAGTACAAAACCCTACGATCAACAACACTTACAATTGGCCAACGAATCCTTCGGCCATGAGTTATATTTTTTTGAGTCTCAGTTAAACAGAACAACCGTCCCACTGGCCCAGGATTTCCCTTGCGTCTGTGTCTTTGTTCACGATCAGATCGATGCTCATGTCCTGCTTCAATTAAAGGAGGGCGATACGCAGCTGATAGCGCTGCGATCGGCCGGCTTCAATCACGTCGATTTGAAAGCCGCTCAACAGCTCGGCATCACCGTGGTTCGGGTACCCGCTTATTCGCCCCACGCCGTGGCCGAGCATGCGGTCGCCCTACTCTTGGCTCTCAGTCGCAAGACCCACCGGGCATATAATCGCGTTCGCGAAGGAAACTTTTCCTTAGATGGATTGCTTGGTTTCAATCTCAACGGCTCTGTCGTCGGGGTGATCGGCACCGGAAAGATCGGCGAAGCAACGAGCCAGATATTGCACGGTTTTGGTTGTGAGTTACTTGGTTATGACCTGTATCAGAATCCCAATTGCCAGGCTCTGGGAATGCGCTATACAACGCTGGATGAGCTGTTCCAGGCCTCAGATATCATTACGATTCATTGTCCGTTAACCCCCGACACCTACCACCTCGTCAATGGTGAGACCATCTCCAGGATGAAACGTGGCGTCACCATCATAAATACCAGTCGAGGAGCTCTTGTTGATGCCCAGGCAGTCTTGGTAGGTCTGAAGTCAGGGCAAATCGGCTACCTGGGTATGGATGTCTACGAAGAGGAGGCCGACTTATTCTTCGAAGATTTATCCAACCAAATCATTCAAGATGATGTTCTGGCGCGTTTATTGACCTTGCCCAATGTTCTAATCACTGGTCATCAGGGCTTTTTTACTGAAGATGCCCTGAAAAACATCGCCNNCTAATCACTCCAAGAGCTGGCCCTCTTCTGTGAAACAATCCTTAATGAATTGTTCTTCGCTAAATAGGGGGCGAAAAATCCATTGGCCACTTCATGAAAACATGATATAATTCAAATGTTTCAGAACATATTGAAAGTAATGAACAAATGAGGTATTTCCCATGGTCACCGATACCGCCAAAAGTGTTATTACGTGCGACCTAGAGGGTCGAATTGAAACCTACAATAAGGCTGCCGAACAGATTTTCGGGTATGAAGCCGAAGAAGTGATAGGCAAGAAGCGTGTTTCGCTATTCTCGCCAGGTCTTGTTGTCCTGGCCCATGTGAACGATTGGCTTAAGGAAGCCCGAGAAAAGGGAGAGTATAAAGGTGAAACGGTTTTCGTCCGTAAAGACGGCCGCCTCTTCACGGCCGATGTTCGCATCACACCAACGTTCCGAAAGGTGAATGGCGTGAAACAGCAGATTGGTTACTGTGGCGTTACGATCCCCCGGTACGATGTGCCAGTCCAGGCAGCTATGCCCAAGATCGGCTTATCCACGCGCATCTTCTCCTGGCTGGTAATCACCCGATCCCCATTCTTGACCGCGACGATTATTCCGATCC
>DOXE01000004.1 GCA_003519205.1 Chloroflexota bacterium | reverse complement strand
TCCGTTGCTCAGGGGGCTGGCTTGGGGGCACTATCGGGGTTGTTTGGCGCCTTGGTTGGGGCAGTGGTTTTTGCTGTGACTAGCCCGCTATCGGTTCCTCTTTTCAACAGCCTTGCGCGCACTTTTGGTGTAGAGGGTGATCTTCCCTTCAGAGCAGGTGGTTTTGGGGAGATCGTGGGCACGGCGTTCATTTTTCTCGTACTTGACTCAGTGCTCTATCCGATCTTCGGTGTACTCGGTGGGATGATCGCCGCAAGTTTTACAAAAGAGCCGCGCTCCTGAGGCTTGTGACTCCCAAACGGCAGCCAAGATACTGAATTGGAGAAGTTGCATAACTCTCTATCCGGACCACCAGTGGTGAATACTGCTCAGTTTGCCAGAGGTGGGACCATTCAATGGCCATTAGTTGTAAAAATGCGATGTTCCAGCAATTTCAGGCTGCTAATGACGACTTTTTACCTCTGGTACAAGTTATGCGAAGACCTCAAATTTCCTAATGCTTCGTAAAGCTGATGAATGTATCCTGGCTTTCCTGGGCGGAACCGGAATTTAAACCCGGGTAACAAAAAGAAAGCCGCCCCCTTGGGGAAGGGGGCGGTCCTCTTTTTAAACTCAAGGCGCCAGGAGGGAAGCACCTTGAGTAACATATCGGGTTCATGCCTGTTCGAGGGAGGGGACGGCATTTCCCTAGGCTTGGTCAGAGCTGTTCCAGTCGCGTTTCTCTCGTGCCAGTTTGGGGGGAGGAGTTCCTCTTAACCGACCAAGCTTAATAATAGTGTAACGGAAAAACATAAAGAATGCATTACTCTGGTCTTAGAGATAGATTAGAAACAAGGGTTTTTAGCCTATTTACTTGCCATAAAGTAACAAAAAGAAGCCGATCATCCACTGGGGACAGGTATTAGTCACCTTTGGCCTGATCCTCATCGGCATCTTGAAATAGCGTTAACCACTCATCCACCTCATCAGAAGATAATTTGCGAGAACCTGACTTCAAGATGGTTGGTTCTCTTTGTATAACGACAGGTTCCGGTGAATCTAAGGATTTTGACTGATCATCTTCTTTACTCTTGGGGTCACGGAGCCCAGATTCGCTCATATCCTGTGGTTCCTGAACCGTGTTGAAAATTGCCAACCATTCGTCAAGCTCGCCTTCGTTCAGGACCGGCTTTTCTTCAGCTGGCAAGTCCTGTTCTCCACTTGGTTCCTGGGGTGCTTCGATCTTCTGTAACTGCTGCGCGAAGGCCTGTGAGGTCATGTAAGGCATCCGTCGTTTCTTCGCAACTGCAAGAATTTCACGGTCACTGGTGACTAACGTATGGGCCGAGGGGTTTTTAGCCTGTTGGATTCGGCTTAACAGTAAGGCATCCGCCGTCTGACCTTCGGTCGCAAACAAAGCTTTGATTCTTCCTCGCGACATATATCGCCATGCGCCACCTGGTAACCCACCATCAAAAACGACCGTCACCTTTCGTTTGCGACCGCCCGCTATCCAGCTTCTAAGACGGAGTACTAGTTTTGCTTCGTCATCAGGATCGTCTAGAGAAATATCAGATATTTGGGCAATGAGATTGTGACCGTCAATTAGATAGTGCATAAGTCGTTATTTGTGTCCCCAANNCCAATATTTGACAGTTCCTTACACTTATCCTGATAAATTTTGTAACAACTTTCGTGATCGGGCAACTCTTTTATAAAAAGGTTCAGCCCCGACGTAGGAGGGGAACATCGGGGCTGAACAGTTGTTTGGCGACTTCATCCCTAATAATAATGCAATATCATAAATCTATGCTGAAATGAGGATGAGTGCTTCCTTAGATTTCTAAATATTTCCTTCATTGGCATAATCGCGCGACATCGTGACGAGCTCCACCCTTTTGGCCCAACCTAATTTGTTCCAGAATTTTATCGCCTCTTCATTGTCCTCAAAGACAAACAGGTGCCATTTGCGGATGCCAATTCGCATAAGATTATAGACGCAGCGCGAGACTAACGATCGCCCGATCCCCTGACGTCGATAAGATTTTCGAACGGCTAACTGATCGATATAACCCCGTCGGCCGTCGTGACCACAAAGTACGACACCGACGATATTTTCACCGTCGCGAGCAACAAAACTTAACCCAGGATTTCGCTCCAGGAAACGACTCAACCCTTCTCGCGAATCCGTATCGGCCGTCTCGATACCTTCTGTCTGTTCCCACAGATTACGGACGTCCTGGTAATCTTCTATTGTCATTTCTTGAATCAAGATGCCCATTACATGCCCCTCCAATTTTGGCAACCTCAGCTGTTAGCACAACCTCTTCGACTAATTTTAGCATAACTGCAATAGTATTGCGTCCAATTTCATTTATGCTAATATCACAAACCGGTATTTGTTTCCTGCGTTTTTTGGCCATAAATAGGACAGGCATGAACGATTTAGATCGGAATCGAGTGGAGATTCTAGCAGGGCTCATTCAAGGTGCCCGAATCCACGCTAGACGCTCACCTGATGAATGCGCCGAGGCTCTCAGCATTTCGTCTGATGATTTTTCCAAAATTGAAGTGGGCGAGAGGGACATTTCCTTGCCGGAATTAGAAGTACTGGCAATGTTTCTCAGGGTGCCTATGGCTTACTTCTGGGGAAGCTTAACGCTGGAGGAGGTAAGGGAAACAGATTACGAACTGTACCAAAGTTTACGTCAGCGCATCCTTGGTGCTTTGCTGCGGCAGGCTAGAATACAGGCTGATCGTTCTCCTGAGGAGTTAGCTTTAACCCTGAACACAGACGTCGAACAAATCAATGCATACGAAACTGGGGCAGTCGCTATTCCCTATCTCCAATTGGAAAAGCTAGCCAGTGATTTAAATGTTTCGATACAGTACTTTGCCAATGAGGAACATGGCCCCCTGGCTAAATATGAAACTGAACAGCATTTGCAGAAGCGGTTCGATAATCTACCTCCAGAGGTTAAGGTTTTTGTGACGGAGCCCATCAATCTCAGTTACTTGGAAACGGCCATACGTTTGAGCGAGATGGACGTCAAAAAGTTACGGAGTATTGCCGAAGGAATATTAGACATCACCCTGTAGTCGCTCAGGCAGAAAACACTTGTGCGGCGTGCTCTCCTCCCCATAATCTATCTCCTATTTGGCCTGGGATTCATCTTCTTCTATTTGAAGTGGCAAGATACACTCGGCCGCTCCGGTCAAGCGTGGCCTTTATAAGTGATCTGGATGGAAGCTCGCGACACACATAAGTTGTCTTACCGCACAAAGTTCATTTACGGCCTTGGTGATTGGGGTACGTCGGCTGCAACTGCAGTACGGAATATCTTCTGGCTTTTTTATCTGGTAAGTGTTGTCGGGCTTCAGTCTGAGCAGGCTGGACTCATCATCCTAATTGGCAGGGTATGGGATAGTATAAATGATCCTCTTGTTGGCACCCTGAGCGATCGAGCGAATACAAAATGGGGCCGCCGCCGGCCGTTTTTACTTTACGGGGCCGTTCCATTTGGTCTGACATTTTTTTTGCTCTTTTACGTTCCTCCCATCGAAAGCGACCGTCTCTTGACAATCTATTACGCCGCCGCGTTCCTCCTTTTTGATACGATGTATACGATAATCAACGTGCCTTATGCCGCCTTAACCCCAGAATTGACCACGGATTATGATGAACGCAGTAGTCTTGCCGGTTGGCGAATTGCAACGGCGATCTTAGCAGCACTCATAGCTGGGGCTACCTTTCGCCTATTGGCAGAAGACGTGATCGCCAAGGGTTTGATAGATACGATTGGTGTAGAGAATGCGCTGCAGGCCGGTTACACTATCACCGCTGCCCTGTGGTCGGTCACGTTGATCCTATCACCTCTTATTCTCTTTTTTAATATTGAGGAGCCCGAATCCGTGGCTCGCGAGACAGAACCCATCCGGCCGATTAAGATGTTCGTCGAAGTTTATAAAAATCGACCCTTTCGCCTGGCGGCCGCCATTTACCTATTGAGCTTTACCGCAGCCGATATCGTCGTGTCTGTTTTCGTATGGTTTCTCGTCTTCTACGTCGGAGTGGCAAATGGTTTCGATAGTCTTGTGTTAGGTCTGGTATTAGGTGTAGCATTTATCACCATGCCAATAACCGTTAGGCTGATGCGAAAATTTGGTAAACGCACCGCATATATGGCCACCATGGCACTTTATTCAGTCGTATTGCTCATTATGAGCCAGATACCCCCTGGAGGCCAGGTCCAAGTCCTTGTGGCGGCATTATTCGCTGGATTTGGGTTTGGAGCAGCCAACGTTATCCCTTGGGCGATGGTGGCCGACGTGGTGGACGTCGACGAGCTTAACACCGGCC
>DOXE01000456.1 GCA_003519205.1 Chloroflexota bacterium | reverse complement strand
GCATTACCCCCGGTACCGATCACAACGGGTACAAAGAATGTCAATGAAATGAATGCCGCCGTTAACCATTCATAATTCTCCACTATTACGTCTGTTACCACAGAAGCGGCAAAGAGGGGCAACAACCAGATCAGTCGTTTTCCTACTACCTGGATCACCGAGGCCGAGAAGTAGGGCTGGGCGAGAGGTTCGGAACCACCGAGGCGCTGGATGTCTTCCGTTGCTTCTTCCTCAACGACGTCTAATACGTCATCTACTGTTACAACGCCCAGAAATTTATTAGCCGTATCCACAACCGGAATGGCCACGAAATCATATTTGGAAACAACTTCAGCCAGCTCTTCCTGGTCAGCCGTGACCTGAACTGTAAATACTTCAGGTACCATGATGGAATCGATCGTCGCATCCGGTTGGGCCATTAATAACGCTCGAATGGGAACGACCCCAATCAATTTGTTGTCCCTATCGACTACATATAGGTAATGGACTGTCTCCGCTTCATCTTTAAGGACAAGAGAACGTAGATATTGAAGTGCTTCGGCGGCTGTCCATTGTCGACGAAGTGCAGCCACATCACGTGTCATTAGTCGGCCGGCTGTTTCATCCTCATAACGCAACAACTCGAGGACTTCTTCAGCTTCGTCGGGTTCCATCAAATCTATCAACCGCGAAGCTGTNNAGCAAATCAGCCAGACGTTCGTCGTCAACTTTTTCGATGATTTCTTGACGTACCAGGCTACCCGTCTCGTCAAGGACCTCGCTGGCCACTTCATTGGACAACAAGTCGAAGATGATGACAGCCTCTTCTGGTGAGAGATCGTCAAGGACATCAGCGATGTCGGCCGGGTGGTATTCATTTATCAAGGAACGGAGTTCCTCGATCCGTCTTTCCTCGATATATGTGTGGATTAATTGCTTTAGTTGTTCTTCTGGGCTGTCGATTCGCTCATCCACGTTGGTGCCTTCTCCTGGCTATTTATTGTCGAAATCTTGGCTGGGACGTCTACTCATTCGCCGTATTTTGGAATTCCAAATTGCCAAATGATCCAGGGTGGATATGTAGATCCGAGATTTGCCTGGCTTGAAATCCGAGAGACGGTCACTTATTATAGCTTATCTAATGGGTCACTCGAACACGTATTAAATTGATTACGGTTTAGTGAAATGTCCAACTCACCCATGGTTGGGCAATCATTCCTCAAGAGAGATTGAGATATGGAGCAAATACTGCCAGACCTGACAGATTTTACAGTAGCGGTCATCATAATTCTGGCTGCCATTCTAATGAGCTGGCTTACCGGCCTATTGTTGAATTATTTTTCAAAACGAGTGNNTCGTCATCACGGCCGTCACCGGGCCAGTTCGTCTCGCGATAATTGTTGCCGGATTTCAACTGGCAATTACCCAATTATCATTTTTACCTGAAACGTGGCGAGAACCTATCGCCGATTTCTTTTTCGTCGTTTACTTACTGCTGGTCTTCATAGCCCTATACCGTCTCATCGGTGGAATCACAGAGTGGTATAGGGGTGAGATCGTATCACAAACCGACACAGATTTGGATGACAAATTCCTGTTCTTCTTTCGAGCCTTAGCCATTATTATGGTTACCGTGATCGCCATTATTATTTTGTTGGGTCACTTCGGAATAGAACCTAGCGCCCTGGTGACAACTCTTGGAATCGGCACACTGGCAGTTGCCCTTGCGGCTCAAGAGACGCTGAGCGACATTATCTCCGGCTTTATGATCATGCTTGACCGGCCGTTTATCGTTGGTGACCGAGTGGAGATTCAAGATATCGATACCTGGGGAGATGTAAAGGAAATTGGGCTGCGAAGCACGCGAATTCTGACCAGGGACAACAGAATGGTCACTGTCCCGAATTCAGTAATTGGTAAAGGGCTGGTCGTCAATTATTCGGACCCAAGCACTGTTTATCGGGTTGAGACTCACATTAGCATCGCCTATGGCACAGATGTCGATCAAGTTCGGGAGTTGATGGTCGAGGCGTTAGGGAGAGAAGATTGGGTTATGAAGGATAAACCAATTGAAGCGTTGTTACTCGATTTCAACGACTCGGCATTAGGATTCCGGGTACGTTGTTGGATAGAACATTACATGGAGACACGTCGGGTCATTGACAAAATGAATACGGCACTCTATAAGGCTCTTAATAGCGTAAACATCGACATTTCGGTACCGTTACGGGAATTAAAGCTCCAGGATACGAGTATCATACCTGAATTAAAGGTTCGGGAATCTGCTGAATCTAATTGAATGTTTACGTGGAACGGTGGTGGTTTGTTCAGGCAGGTGGAGGTGGGACGGGTAGCTCTTTATCAGGAGTATCCTTCCACTTTTCTCCTTCGTCAATCAACATGACGGGTATGCCATCACGAATTGGATATTTTAGTCCTGAATCGTCGCATACAAGCCATGTATTATGAACAAGGCGAAGTTGACCTGGGTCATCGCCATATTTATCTTTCTCTTGGACTGCCTTAGGACAGCGCAATATTTCTAGCAATTCAGGGCTGATTGGCAGATCCTCTTGTTCTTGCTCGGTCATCAATAAATCTCCTTCGGCACGATTCTGAATAGAATCATACGCACATCGATTGGTAGGAGCAAATATTTACCTTAGTCAAGAATGTATTGGAAATTGAGCCCGAAACGATAAATGTCCAATCTCTCACACAAATAATCCTATGCCTCCCATTGGTGAATCACAATGGGAACTAGGTTAGGGGCCTTCCCTTGGATACTGTAAAGATAGTTTATCACGACGGCGGTAGACAGCGGTATGGAACACCTTCGGCTGGAGCTGGGACTCCAACACGGCCAGGACGTCAGCCAGTGTGATCTGTCTCAGCCTTCGCGAACGGCCATATTCATGCAGGGCGTGACATAGGCGTTGTAGGTCTCCGGGATGTCCACCAGTCAGATCATGGACAAATGTAGAAAGGTCAGTGAAAACGGGAAAACTCATTGCCCGGAGCAGTAATTCATTTGTTTCTTGAAGGGTAAAAACAGGCAAACGATAACTTTTGGCGATATCGAAAGGAGTTAGACTTTGGGGATCGTAGGCTTCAATTCGGCCGTTAAGGGTGAATAAGACGACAATTCGATGGTCCGTTTGAAAAAGTTCAAAAAGTCGATGTCGGTAGATGTTCACGGTCCGGTTTTCGAATTCGTCGGCGACGATAGAATCAAAGTTGTCAGCCAAAAATAAAATAGTCTGGTCGCCAGAAGATGCAGTTAAGCGATGCCAAAAATATTGGTTGAATGCTTGCCAGGGACGAAGAATTAAAAGGCGTTTTTCCATGGTTGGCCCGCCTATGTTTTGCTTTTCCAATCCAGCCATGGTGAACTTAGCTAACGTCCACAAAAATTCAGTCAGATTATTAAGAGGCAATTCGTTAATATCCAAATATATGGGAATGAAGGAATTCCCAAGCCTCCCCGAAGCGATTTGTTGAAGAAAAGAAGTTTTTCCCAGTCCTTCCGGTCCTTCAACCGCAAGGGGGGGTGGTTTTGAGGTGGCTGTAATTTCATCCCTTAACCAATCATAGCCTTGACCACGGCCGATAAACATTTCATCGTTGGTAACTGGACCATCGATCACAAAAGGGTTTGATAACGTGGTGTCGCGCATCTTGACTAACATCTAAGGTACCTGCATTTTACCGTATTACACGTCTAATCCCAGATCATGGGGTCTTGGTCTCATCGGCACCATTTGCGTATTCCCACTCTTTCGATATAATCCTCCCGCTGGTGTGAACCAGTGCAGTTATGGCTGTAAACCTAATCCTACACATGTCTTGACTGGAGAGGGTGTGCTTGCATGAAACCTCCCGGCTTCATCATGCGAGTTCCTCGACGGGTTGATGGACATGGAAGTATAAAACAATAAAAAGGAGATAATTCCCCATGTCTGTTGTTTCAATGAAAGCACTTTTGGAAACTGGAGTGCACTTCGGTCACCGTACCCGGCGCTGGAACCCTAAGATGAAACCTTTTATCTTTACCGAGCGCAATGGGATCCACATTCTTGACCTTCAACAAACCCTCCTGAATATCGATGTTGCCTATAATATGGTTCGCGATGCAGTGGCGGAAGGCAACGAAGTATTATTTGTGGGCACCAAACGGCAAGCGCAGGATACGATTGCCCGCGAGGCAGCACGCGCGTCTCAACCCTATGTTAACCAACGTTGGCTCGGCGGTACACTCACCAACTGGCAAACAATCAGCCAGCGGATTGACTATTTGGACAAATTAGAACAACGACGGGATGCTGGCGAATTTGAACTACTGAAAAAGAAAGAACGATTGCAGCTCACCCGGGAAATTGACAAGTTGACGAACCGGCTTGGTGGCATTCGAAAAATGCGGGGTCTTCCCAGCTTGCTTTTTGTCGTCGATGTGAATTACGAAGAAACGGCTGTGAAGGAAGCCAATATCCTAAACATCCCGGTGATTGCCTTGGTAGATACAAATTGCGATCCGGACCCTATCGATTTCATTATCCCCTCCAACGACGATGCAATTCGGGCCATCAAGTTGATCACCAGCAAAATGGCAGATGCTGCGCTGGAAGGCCTTACGATACGCGAGGAAACAATCGTTGAGCGAATCGAGGATTTCGATAGATATGGTTATGAATTTGAGGATTTAGTAGATGCAGAGGATGAGCGCCTCTTGGGTGAGGCAACCCTGGCAAAGTTGAGAGAAGCTGGCTTCGGCGCCGAAAAAGAATCAGCAGAAGAAGTGGAGGTTGTCGAACAACAGGCTCCTTCTAATCAAGATGAGCAACTAGAGTCTGAGGAGGAAGCCGAAACTGATTCTGAGCCTGAAAAATCACCTGAGGACGAAACCGATGAAATCACCGATGTCGAAGAGGTTATTGGCGCAGACGAGGAGAATGAGTAAAAAAATCCGAGATAAATTCGCTTTCGAGGGTGTGCTAAAAATGAGAAATATAGCGGAGAAATGACACAAAAATGAAGATAACGACGGAAATGGTCAAGGAGTTAAGGGATACAACAGGCGCGGGCATCATGGATGCCAAAAAAGCTCTGGAATCGACCAATGGTGACTTTGAAAAAGCTGCCGACATGTTGAAGAAAAAGGCAGCTGAGCGCATGGCTGAAAGGGTAGATCGTGTGGCGGCCGAAGGTGTCATCGAAGTATATTCCCACCCCGGCAGTCGGCTAGGTGTCATGTTGGAATTGAATAGCGAAACAGATTTTGTGGCAATGAATGATCGATTTCAATCTTTAGCCCATGACCTGGTATTACATATTGCCGCGATGAGTCCACAATATGTTCGGCGTGAGGATATACCACAAGATAAGCTTGACCAGATCACGGAAGAGTTTCGTTTGGAGGCTGCTGCCCAAGGGAAACCGCCGGATATCGTCGATAAGATCGTGGAAGGTCGCTTAAATAAATACTTTGAGGAGGTTTGCTTATTAGAGCAACCTTTTGTCAAGGATGATGAAATTAGGGTGAAACAACTGGTCACGGACGTCAGTGGAGTAATGGGTGAAAACCTAGTTGTTCGACGATTCCAAAGATTTGAACTAGGCGAAGAGTTAGGATAATCCCCATAATGGAGCAATAGATCGTGCCAGATATCCGATTTAAGCGAGTCTTGTTGAAGATGGGTGGCGAAGCCCTCGCCGGACCAAACGGCTTTGGTATCGATCCTAATAGGGCTAAAAAGGTTGCAGAAATCATCAAGGGCGTTTACGATCTAGGTGTTCAAGTCGCTGTTGTTATTGGTGCCGGAAATATTTGGCGAGGTTCAGTAGGTGTTGAGCAAGGGATGGAACAAGCCACGGCCGATCATATGGGCATGATCGGTACGGTTATGAATGCTCTTGCCCTCCAAGATGCCTTGGAAAGATTAGGTATCGTAACTCGGGTTCAAACGGCTATCGAAATGAGGACCGTTGCCGAACCCTATATCAGGCTTCGAGCGATCAGGCACCTGGAAAAGGGCCGAGTTGTGATATTTGGCGGTGGAACCGGCAATCCATATTTCACGACGGACACGGCCGGTGCCTTACGGGCTATGGAGGTAGGGGCTGAAGTACTCATCAAAGCGACCAAGGTCGACGCCGTATATGATTCTGATCCTGAAATCAATCCGAACGCTGAACGATTCAGGAAATTATCATATATTGATTTTTTGAATATGCGCTTGCGGGTGATGGATAGTACGGCCATATCCTTGTGTATGGAAAATGATCTACCCATTGTCGTCTTAAATCTCTGGCAAGATGGCAGTGTCAAAAAGCTCGTTCGTGGTGAGTCTGTCGGTACGGAAATCGTTAATGTTTAGAGTAGCACCTCTGTTGAATTGGAGGATCTGATGATTCGCGAGTTGTTGCAGGAGGCCGAAATTCGAATGCGTGGCAGTGTTTCAGCCCTGGAAGCTGACTTGCAGTCGTTTCGTACCGGCCGGGCATCGCCCCATCTTCTAGATAGATTAGAGGTTGAGATGTATGGAGCCCAATTACCTCTCAATCAATTGGCTGCAATCTCTGTCCCAGAACCACAGCAGTTGGCTATTCGGCCGTATGATCAGAACTCCTTGGCCGCTATAGAGCGAGCTATTTTGAAGTCGGATTTAGGCCTTACACCAAACAACGATGGTAAGCTCATTCGCCTAAATATACCTCGGCTTACGGAAGAAAGAAGGCTTGAGCTCAGCCGGCTGGTTGGCAAGCGGGTGGAAGAGGCCAAAGTAGCTGTGCGAAATGTGCGCCGGGACACGCTAAACGATCTTCGAGAGATGAAGGAAGAAAAAATGATATCTGAGAATCAATTCTTCATTTCCCAGGAAGATTTACAAGAACTAACCGATAAATATACCGAACAAATTGATGAGCTCGGAACCAATAAAGAAGCCGAGATTATGGAAGTCTAGGAGTTAATGAGCAGACAAAAAAAACCCCTTGACCTGACCGGGCTGCGAGTGCCCGTTCATGTTGCTATTATCATGGATGGGAATGGTCGTTGGGCAAAAAAGCGAGGTCTGCCTAGGCAGGCAGGGCATCGGGCTGGCGTTGAAAACCTCCGCCGCGTAATTGATGCTTGTGTCGAATTCGGTATAAAGATACTCACCATATACGCTTTTTCAACTGAAAATTGGGGTAGACCGGAGAGTGAAGTCCGTGGACTCATGCGTATCTTTCGGCGTGTTTTAGATCAGGAACTTGAAGAACTCAACGCCCAGGGTGTGTGCTTGCATCATCTGGGGGATCTGGAAGGGATAGATCCTGATCTTCAAGAGAAAGTGCGTTACGCTTTGGAGTTGACAAAAGACAATGTACGACTCATTCTGAACGTAGCCTTCAATTACGGCGGAAGGGCGGAGATACTTCATGCAACTGAACAGATGTTGGCTGATGGCGTCTCGCCAGCGGATTTAACTGAGGATCTCTTTAGCTCCTACCTATTTACCCGGGGATTGCCAGACCCGGACCTTGTCATCCGCACAAGCGGGGAATTGCGTGTAAGCAATTTCCTGATCTGGCAGGCAGCCTACGCCGAGTTCCTTGCAGCTCCAGAATATTGGCCGGATTTCGGTCGGGAAGAACTCTACGAAGCGATAGTTGCCTATAGCCAGCGAGAGCGACGGTTTGGCTTGCTCTCAGAATCCTAACATATGGGATAACAATGCCGGATCTTCTCAGACGAGCCCTCGTCGTTATCACGTTGGGCCCTCTGACCCTTTTCCTAATTTACCAGGGCGGATGGTGGTACTTTTTGCCATTTGCCGCCTTATTAACCATCGCCACTATCGAGTTTTCCCAACTAACACGTAAATTAGGGTGGAAGACGCCGCTCTGGCTTCTATTGCCAATTGTATTTGCCCTGTGGTTGTTGCCCTTTCCTGTTCGAACGATGCTATTCGGCTCCCCAGTTATCGAAGTTGATCTGGTGTCACTTACTTTGCTCATAGGTTTGTCGGCAGCTCTTGGCTTTGTTCTGTGGCTGTACGAAAGAAGGGAAAATGAGGATGCTCCAGGTTCCTGGATGGCCACCATTGGCGGAATTATGTTACTGGGATGGCTCGGTAGCCATTTCTTTAAGTTGCGAGGATTGGAGGTAGATAAAGCGGCCGAATGGACCGCATTGGCTATGCTTGGAACATGGATTGCAGATTCCAGTGCCTATGTTTTTGGTAAAACCCTGGGTCGTCATAAATTATCGCCCCGCTTAAGTCCAAACAAGACCATAGAGGGATATGTTGGTGGTATCGTAGCCGGAACAGCCATTACAGTCCTGATAGCCTATTTTTTGAAATTGTCCCTGCCCGTTGCCGTGATATTGGGATTACTTGTCTCGATTGTGAGCCCGGCCGGTGACCTTGGGGTATCCTTGCTCAAACGATCTGTTGGCGTGAAAGATTCTGGCAATCTGTTACCTGGCCATGGTGGGGCGTTGGATCGAATTGATAGTTTGGTTTGGTCAGTTGCGATGGCTTACTATTTGGTTCTATATACGAGTTGAGAAGATAACGGCTCTATGGATAACATTGTCACGATTGAAAGGTTTATCTTGAATAACCAGCCAGAAACGGCGGTCGGTGATTTTACTAACCTTTTATATGACATCGCCCTGGCTGCCAAGGCGATATCGGCTAAGATGCTTCGGGCTGGCTTGATAGAAATACTAGGACAAGCAGGATCGACCAACGTCCAGGGTGAAGAGCAACAAAAGCTTGATCTCTATGCTGATGAGATAATGGTCAAATTGTGTGACCATACTGGCCGTCTATGTGTCATGGCCTCTGAAGAGCATAAAGACATCATTCAAATTCCAGAGTTATACTCCAAAGGGCGCTATGTTTTGGTCTTCGACCCCCTTGACGGATCCTCCAATATTGATGTCAATGTTAGCACGGGAACGATTTTTGGGATTTATCGTTGTGTTGATTGGGAGAAACGAGGCCGCCTAGAGGATTGCTTGCAGCCGGCAGGCCAACTGGTATCGGCCGGGTACGTGTTATTTGGAGCTAGCACATTACTCGTTTATACAACCGGCAACGGGGTTCATGGTTTTAC
>DOXE01000488.1 GCA_003519205.1 Chloroflexota bacterium | reverse complement strand
CGACCATAACCTCAACTGATGAAATTATAGTCAATGGTAAATAAACTAAACAGCCGGGTTATCATCAATGGCGATGACTTCGGGATGTCACCGGGCATCAACCAGGCAATCATAAAACTACACCAGCAAGGCCGGATGAATAGCACGTCGATCATGGCCAATATGCCCTGGTCCGAAGAAGCCTTGAATTACGCACAGACGGCTTCCACACTGGAAGTCGGTATTCACTTGAATGTGAGCACTGGCAAGCCAGTTTTGCCAGTTGATCGTGTGCCATCATTAGCGACTCCTGAAGGTCAGTTTCACGATTTGTCGGCTTTCCTGTCCCGTTTATTAGCCGGCCGGATACGTCGATCGGAACTGATGCTGGAGTTGGAGGCTCAATTTGAGATGTTCCTCGATCATGGCATCCAGCCGGTTCACGTCGATAGCCACATGCATTTTCACGCCGTGCCTGCTTTAAACGAGATCGTGTCTGAGTTGGCAAGCCGATATGGAGTAGGGATGGTGCGCAATCCGAATATCTCGGCCTTCGTCGTTCCCCCTCCCGGCCAGGCCAGCCTAGTAGAACATGCATTAAGAAAAACGGGAGCTAGCGTCCTTAATTCAACCCAGACGTTGATGACCCGCAAAGGCATCCAGTTAAATGGGCCGGCGAACAGGGCCGACAATCTCATCTACCTTCGTTGGTTCCTAGGGCAAGTTGGCGAGGCACAGCGATCATTTTTAACCAGTATCAACGGCTTGAGCGATCGCTCCGTGGAGATCATCGCCCATCCATCGTTGGTAGATGAAGTATTACCTACTCTCAGCAATTACGTCCAAGGTCGACGGGAGGAGTTGGCGATCCTTGAAAGCGATTCTTTCTACGGATTACTAGCTAATTTACGATAGTAAAAGTACCTGGGTGGACATGAAACAGAAATTGCGGGGATTCAAACGGAGTGCGGTCGAGCTAGATTTCAATCTCTACCGGCGGAGCGTTCCTATCCAGGGATTGGCGGGAGATGATTTAAGCGTTATCGACATCCAACCAGAAGGGGTAGAACGCACCATCTTCCTGGTTCACGGATATGCCGGTTGCGCTGAAACATGGGAGCACCAAATCAATCAATTCGCCAAGCGATACCGGGTTATAGCACCTGATCTCCGGGGACACGGTCAAAGTGATGCACCCGTCACCCAATATACGATGGGTGAATTGGTGGACGACATCTACCAAATCACTCAAAAGCTAAATTTGCCGGATAAGTTCACCCTGGTAGGACACTCCTTTGGCGGCTCGATCTGTATCGAATTTGCAGTCGCCCACCCTGAACAATTGGACCGGTTAATCCTCATCGCCACAGCTGGCGAATACCCTGTGCCAAAAGCGGCTAAATTGTTCTTTCGTCTGCCCGTGGCTTTTTTCCGGCCCTGGTGGAAATACCGGCCGCGCTGGAACGCCGATAGCCTGGCCTTCAAACGAATGGCTCAGAATAACCTGGTACGGTGGAAGGGTTGGTCGAAGATGCAACAGTTGGAAGTTCCGACACTGATAATAACCGGCCAACGGGATAACTACTTCCACCACCGCGTATATGACGACGTGGGTGATACGATACCAAATGCCGAGGTTATCGATATTGGGGCTTCAAAACATAAGGTTCAGCTTGAAAGGCACGAAGCGGTCAACCGGGCTATCGAGCGCTTCATGGATGGCGGAACAAAACGTAGTTCCTGGCGGTCAGAAATCGAGGATACTGATATATCTGACCTGCGTCGATGGCTCGACTTCTATAGCCCAGGTACGCCAAAGACAGTTCCGATTCCACGACGGCCATTACACTACTTTTTACATAGCGCGGCCGAATGGTCACCAAAGCGGACAGCCACTATCTTTTATGGCCACAAATTTAGCTACCAAAGATTATCGCGCTACGCCAACCAATTCGCGCACGGTTTGCATGGCTTGGGTATTCAGCTCGGCGATCGGGTGATGATCGTCTTACCCAACATGCCCGAATTCATCAGTTCTTATTACGGGATACTCATGATTGGAGGCGTGGTTGTGCTCTCCAATCCCGATGCCGACGTGGAGCAAATTTTACTTCAGTTGCGGCAAACGGATGCAAAAGTCTTGGTCACGATGCGTAGTTTTACGGAATTGGTCAGATTAGCGAGCCAAGAAGAAAGCGTTCGCCAGGTTGTGTTGGTCGAATTTGATAAACATGTTCCGGATAAGGTTCACCAGCAGTTAATGAGCCATTGGCATATCGCCGGCGCGAACAAAAGTGCGCTGGCTAAGTCTACTGACGAGTTTGGGCTACTCATGAACGATTTGACCATGGATGCACCTTATGATGCGCCTGACGTTCCGGTCTCTAGTGAAGATTTAGCAGCAATCCTGTTTACCAGTGGCACAACTGACGATCCGAAAGGGGTTTGCCTGAGCCATGGCAACCTGGTAGCGAATGCCATCCAGACTCGCCATTGGGTACCCGACCTGGAATATGGGAAAGAAGTATTTCTCGCTGTCGTGCCTTTACTGCATAGTTACGGCATGACGACGACGATGAATGTGCCCATTACCACCGCCAGCACCATCATCCTGCTACCCGTCTTTGAACCGAAGCACGTGCTGGAAATCATCAAGGAGTATAAGCCGACGGTTTTTCCAGGTGCTCCCTCCATCTATGCTGCCCTGGCCCAACTGCCCGAGGCTCGCTCTTCGGGATTGGGTTCCATTCGGGTCTGTATCAGCGGCTCATCACCTTTGCCGGTCGAGGTACAGGAATCTTTTGAGAAGTTAACCCAAGGTCGTTTGGTAGAAGGATATGGGTTGACAGAAGCGTCGCCGGTGACGCATGCTAACCCGTTGGACGGGAGACGAAGACCCGGCTCTATTGGCCTACCGCTACCCAATACGGATGCTAAAATCGTCGACCTGGCAACGGGTGAGGATCTTCCTCCAGGCCAAATTGGGGAACTCCTGGTTCGGGGCCCCCAGGTTATGCGTGGCTACTGGCAAATGCCCGATGAATCCCGAGCATTGTTGGAGGATGGCTGGCTGGACACAGGTGATGTGGCCATCATGGATGTCGACGGTTTTTTTCACGTTATCGGCCGGACCCGCGATTTGATCCGGGCCGGTGAACATACGATCTATCCTCGCGATGTCGAGGAACTTTTATACGAAAACAACAAGGTTCACGAAGTGGCCGTGGTCGGCGTTCCAAGAACTGCGCCCGAGCAGAAAGTAAAAGCTTTCGTCGTGCCTAGAGATGGCGTTGAACTATCGGAAAATGAGTTAATCGATCTTTGCCGTCGCC
>DOXE01000418.1 GCA_003519205.1 Chloroflexota bacterium | reverse complement strand
GCCACATCATCGGCTACGAGCACGAATTCCACCATGCCGTCGTCGACTTTATGAAGGCCATCGAAAACGGGACCCCAATTGCACCCAATTTCTACGATGGCCTGAAGGAAGTGGAGGTCCTGGCTGCGGGCGCAAAATCGGCCGAGACCGGGCAACGCGTGAGCGTAGAAAACTGATCGGCTTTTTGAATGCACAGGAAACCATGATGGCTTTGAGCGACTCTGTCCAGCAACCATTTGGTGATCAGCCCATTCTCGAAGTTAAAAACATCACCAAACGATTCCCGGGCGTGCTGGCGTTGGACGATGTATCTGTCAAGTTCTATCCTGGCGAAGTTCACGCCGTGGTGGGAGAAAACGGAGCTGGTAAATCAACACTTATGAAAGTCATGGCCGGTGCCTATCAACGGGAGAATGGGCAAATATTCTTAGCTGGTGAACAGGTCGAGTTTGACCATCCGCAAGAAGCGCAAAACGCCGGCATCAGCATCATTTACCAGGAATTCAATCTGTTGCCGGAGCGTACAGTGGCTGAGAATATCTTCGTTGGGCGCGAACCTAACCGGCTAGGCGTGATTGACCGGAAGCAAATGGAAAGCGACACAATCGAAGTGCTCAAGCAACTAGAAGCGGAAGATATCATTAAGCCGGATGCACTTCTAGGCACGCTTTCGGTGGCGGAGCAGCAGGTAGTAGAGATCGCTAAGGCCATCTCCTACGATGCCCGCGTGCTTATTATGGATGAGCCTACAGCGGCATTAGCATCACATGAAGTGGGAATCTTGACGGAACTCATGCTGCGGTTGAAGACGCGCGGTATCGCCATCATTTTTATCTCGCACCCGCTGGCGGAAGTCCTTGACCTGTCTCAGCGCATAACTGTACTGAAAGACGGCGTCAAGATCTGCACTGATCTGACTGAGAACTTATCAATGGGCAAGGTTGTGGAGATGATGGTCGGCCGAGAATTATCCGATTACTTCCCGGACCGCGCTCGTCCTGAAGATATTGGCCAAGTGATGCTGGCGATTCGTAATGCAAGCAATGGCGCGGTCCACGACATCGATCTGGAAATTAGAAGTGGAGAAATTGTCGGTGTAGCCGGATTGCAAGGTTCGGGTCGCACGGCGCTGGCTCGCGCCATTTTTGGCGTGCAGCCCTTTACGACTGGTACGATTGAGATTCATGGCCGGGCTGAACTGTTTCGTAAACCATCGCAAGCCATTCGCAACAGGTTCGGCTATGTCACGGAAGATCGTAAGAACGAAGGGCTTGTACTGATGCAGCCAATTAATGACAACGTACTGTTGACAATACGCACGTTGCAGCGCCTGCTCGCGCGAGCTTTCCCTCTGGGTATACGCCAGGACAAAAATCTTGCGATTGAAGTGTCGGAGCATATGGATGTCCGCACTCCGAGCATGGAGCAAGAGGTGCAGTATTTGAGTGGTGGCAATCAACAAAAGGTCGTGCTTTCCAAGTGGCTAGCCACCGACGCCAAAGTATTTCTATTCGACGAACCAACCCGCGGTATTGACGTCGAAGCGAAAGCCAGCATTCATGAACGAATTCGTGAACTGGCCCGTGCAGGGACGGCCGTGCTGATGATATCCTCGGAGCTGCCAGAAGTTATCGGCATGAGCGACCGCATTATTGTGATGTGGGACGGCACGATTGTAGGCGAACTACCCGCCGCTGCCACTGAAGCCGAGATTATGCATATGGCGACAGGCTCGGCCGACAACGATGCTGAGCAAACGCCATGACCTGGCAAGGACAAGTCACGGATTGAAGCTACCTATGGGAGAGAATCAATGACAGCAGCGACAACAAGCGTAACGACGGCCTCGCTTGCCGACCGGGTACAGCAGTGGTGGCGCAACAGCAATATACCACCGGTCTATGGTTTTGTGGTCATTATTTTCCTGCTTTCTATCGTTTTAGACCTCCTATTTGGCGTAGATGATCAATTGTTCATCACCAATCCGGTGATCTTAACAAACATCCTGGTACGGTCGGTCGCCCTGGGCATTGTGGCCATAGGGCANNCGTGGGTGGCTCCTACCTCATGGCTGGTGATCCTTCACGCGTCTGGTGGACAGTGTTGGTCCTGCTTGGCCTAGGCGTTTTGGTAGGCCTGATCAACGGCTTGCTAATTACACGGCTTAAGATCAATCCATTGATCGCTACATTGGGTATCGGCTTGATTTTGAAAGGTTTGTTGAATGCTGCCTTTGATAACTTCGCCGGCGCTGTGCCACGAAGCTTCCAATCTTTTGCCTACGACAATATTGGCCCATTACCCATCTCGGTGCTCGTGCTTTTTGCCGTCGTCGTCGCCGGCTGGTTCATATTACGCCGGACGAAATATGGTGCACATCTGTATTCTGTTGGGGGAAGTCAGGAGGTAGCCCGCCTTTCCGGGATCCGAACCGGTCGTGTGTTAACCATAGCGCACATTATCTGTAGCCTAACTGCCGTCCTGACCGGTCTGTTCGTTGTCAGCCGGCTACGTTCAGGAGCGCCGTGGGTGGGCACCGATGGTCTGTACGATCTGGAATCTATCGCCGCTGTGGTTGTTGGGGGCACAGCTCTATCCGGTGGAAAAGGCGGCGTTTTGGGTACGTTGGGTGGCGTATTGATCTTCAGTTTATTGGATACCATGTTTAACCAGATCGGCATTGACGCCTACTTAAAACAAATCCTGCGCGGAGCCATTATCATATTAGCTGTTGGTTTCTACACGTTCCGCTCCGTGGAGGAGCCATCCTAAGAGGTAATATGACATGTCACAGATAACTGTACCAGTCGAGTCCGAATCATTCTTCTCGAAGCTATGGAACTGGCTAAGGTCGGTAAATCCAATCTACTTTGTGGTCATCGTGTTACTGTTGGGTGTGGCCTATCTGAATCCCGTCTTTTTTGAGCCCAATAATTTCCTGACCTTTCTGGAACGCTCGGCGCCGCTTATGATTATGACTGCGGGACAAGTTTATGTTCTGGTTTCCGGTGGTTTTGATCTATCTGTTGGCTCCATCGCTACTTACTCGGTTATCGCTGCAGCAATCCTGGCAAACAATGACCCCGGAAGCACTTGGTGGGTACTGTTATTCATTTTGGGTAGCGGCATTTTCTTTGGTCTAATCAGTGGTTCGATCGTGACCTATCTCAAGGTGCCGTCCCTGATCACCACGTTGGGTATGTTGCTCATCGTACGCGGAATTGGCCTTTACTGGTCAGGCGGCGCCCCACGCGGTTATCTACCGGATAATCTCCGGGCACTGGGTCGTGGCGGCCTGGAAGACATCTTCGGCCTTCGCGAATTTCCCTATGCGGTGATCATTTTAGTTGTCATGGGCTTTATCTATTGGTTGGTCATGCACCGCCTAAACTATGGCAAGCAACTCTTCTCGATTGGCGACAATCCGCGTGCTGCGCGACTGTCTGGCGTTGGCGTGGAGTCAGTTCGCATCACGGCCTTTATCATCTGCGGCGCCTCGGCTGCGCTGGCCGGAATCTTGATTGGCGGCCGCGGTGGCGTCTCCATTTTAGCAGGCACCGGATTGGAAATGCAGACGATAGCCGCAGCCGTATTGGGTGGAACCATTTTGCTGGGCGGTCGTGGAAATATCCCTGCAGCAATGGCCGGTGCACTGGCTCTGGAGTTGTTGTTTACACTTTTGAATTTAATGGGACTACCAAAACCGTTGCGCGACGCCGTGCAGGGTTTGATCATTATTGGCGCGGCCGCTTATATGGCCTACAGTTCGCGTCGTACCCAATAATATTGGGTAGCAAGGTCTGATAGTTATCTCTGAAAGATTGATTGGTTGGCAAATGGACTTGGATCAGCATAAAAGTAAGGAGGTGATGACGAACAAAACATTCAACGTCATGGCGGGAGGCGTGCCTGCCTGTTTATCACGCCATCTTATTGACCGACAAAAATATCACTAAGATTTTGGAGGAGAAATCCAATGAAAAAAATCCGAGATTTAATCGTAATACTGGTCGCCATCTTTGCGATTAGCGCCCTGGTAGCTTGCGGAAGTACAACACCAGCAGAGCAAGTCGAAGAGGCCGCCGAGCAGGTTGACGAAACGGTTGATGAAGCCGAAGAAGCAGTGGAAGAAACGGCTGAAGAAGTCGAAGAAGCAGTGGAAGAAGCCGGCGCCGGTCTGGGTATGGATGCGGCCGTGGTCGCCGAGCAGTTCTTTAGCCAGGAAGACCTGGAAGACTCGATTCGATGGATGGGAACAACGCCAGAGGGCCCTGAGGGCCAGCCCTGGCTACAATACCTGGAGCCGAATTTCATCGATACCTCTGAGTTTGCCAAAGAAGGACCTTATACGTTCTGTTTCTCCAACGCGGGCGTTAACAATCCCTGGCGCGTGGTTGGCTACACCAATATGGAAGTCGAAGTCGAACAACATCCCGAGATTGAGGAATTCATCCACGTCGATGCCGAGGGCAGCGATGAAAAGCAGATTTCCGATATCCAGGATCTGGTAGCCGGCGGTAACTGTGATCTACTGATTGTATCGCCTAACACCACGGCGGCCTTGACGCCGGCCGTGGAAGAGGCCTGCGAAGTGCTGCCAGTGATTACCTTCGATCGCGGTGTTCTGACTGATTGTACCGTGAGCCACATTACGCCAATCGGCGGTTATGCCTTTGGTATTCTAGGCGCGCAGTTCCTGGCTGATAATTTAGAGGAAGGCGCCAAGGTTGTAGCTATTCGTATTCTCCCTGGCGTTGACGTTTTAGAGACTCGCTGGGCAGGTGCGAAGGCGATCTTCGAAGAGGCCAACCTCGACGTTGTTTCCGTTGAGTTCGGTGACGGCAACAATGACAAGGTAAAAACCATAATTACCGACGCCATTCAGAAGCATGGTCAAGTTGATGGTGTGTGGATGGATGCCGGTGCAACGGCCGTNNGATTATTATGCAGAGTCTAAAGATGAGTGGGAACTATGATCGAAATTGGTTTTCATACCGACGCCTTTAACAGTTCTTATTGGAACTTCGAACAATGTCTGCAATGGGCTCAAAGAAATGACGTACATTACATCGAATGTGGCACGATTGATGGCGTGAGTTGGCTTCACGGCCTTGGCTACCAGCCCCACATCGCTCTCCATGAGGACCCGCTGGCCTTGCGACGAAAGATGGATGACTATGGCGTTCGCTTCTCGCAATTGGACGCGGCCTACCCGGTGTCTCTGCCCACCGGTCCCTCTTTAGGCGTCCGCTACATCCAAAATAGCATACGCTGGGCCTATCTGGTCGGTTGCCGTCACATCGACACGACCGATCATATGTTCAAGCCAGAAAGTCTGACCAACGAAGAGGCCCTGGAGATGATGAAGCGCGTCTACGGCGAGGTGCTGGAAGACGCGGTTCGCTACGACATGATCATCAACATTGAACCTCACGGCTACTACACCACCAAACCCGAGTTCATGGAAAAGATGCTGAATTTCTACGATTCGCCTTACCTGCGGATGAACATGGACACGGGTAATGCCTTCATCGCCGGCCAGGACCCGGTTGCCTTCTTGGATCGCTTCAAAGATCGGGTCAGTCACGTTCATATTAAGGACGTCAGCCAGTCGCTGGCGGCCGCTGCTCGCGGTGAGCTGACCGGTATTGCCGTCAGCCACACCGCCATTGGCGATGGTGTAAACGTCGAAAACATCAAAAAATGTGTTGATATCCTGGTAGACATTGGCTATGACGGCGTTTTCAGCATCGAATGCGAAGGCCAGGGCGGCCCGATGATTGAAAAGAGCCTGGTTTGGGTCCGAGAGTTGGTAGATGACGCTAACAAACGCTTGGCGGAAAAATAAGAGTTAGGCCAGGATCACACAATTCATATAAGGAAATGATAAGGAGAATGCAACTATGGCAGTCAAAGTTGGCCTGATGTTAGAGGCCATTCGCCATCAAGATAAACCCTTCGTTTGGGGTGTTGAAAAGGCAGCCGAGATCGGCTATGAGTACGTCGAACCCATGTTACATACGGGCCGTGAACTATTGAGCGAAGCTGGCTATTACCACAGCGTCTCGCAGCTCGAAGACCCTCTTTGGGTTCGGGAGGTGATCGAAAGCCATGGGCTTAAGCTCTCGGGCTTTTCATCCCACGCACCGCTTTGTAAACCAGAAATAAGCCTTGAATGGCTTAAAATGTCGATCCGCTTTGCCGATTATGCCGGGGCACCAGTTATCAATACGGACGAAGGTCCAAAACCAACCTGGACATCCAAAGAGATGGACTACACCTTAATGACCTACACCTTGACTGAAACCGCCAGAGTTGCCGAAAGGCATGGCGTCAAGATCGGCCTGGAACCCCATCAACAATACCGCAAAACCCTGGAGGGACTTGACAGCATATACGAACTGGTAGATTCACCCGCCATCGGCATCAATTTCGACACCGGCAACTCTTATTTAGCTGGCCTGAGCGATCCTTATGGTTGGCTCGAACACGTGAAAGACCGGGTCGTACATGTTCATGCCAAAGACATCAGCATCCAGCATTCCGAAGCTGAACGGGGCAAGGTGACGGGAACGCCAGTCGGCTGCGCCTGTGGCGACGGTGTCATCGATTGGTCACGGATCATCGACATATTGAGCGAAGTCGATCGCGATATAGTCCTCAGTGTTGAGTGTGGCACTGTCGATCAAGCGGTTCGTAGTTTCGAACACTTGACGAGCCTGCTGTAATCCTTGCAGCAAGCGACTAAGAAAAGGCGGTCACGTCCTGGGACCTATCTATGCTTGCCTAGGTATCTATGTGGGTCCCAAGGGACAGCTGGATCAATCTGAAAGCGATAATCTCAAGCTTATATTTGCGATTGGACTGCATATATTTTTCTGGTTAGTTGTCATCCCAGGATGACAGGATAAAGGGATTACAAGGTGACCAAAAATTATTTGATCGGCGTCGATCTGGGAACAAGTGCCACGAAAGCTGCCTTGTACCAAACGGATGGCACTCTCGTTTTCGAAGTCGGAGCCGAAGTGCCCATCTACTATCCACAGCCGGGTGTCGTCGAGCAGGAGAACGACGACTTCTATCAAACGGCTGCCCACACCATCAGCACCTGCATCAGGGAAAGCGGCGTTGATCCGGCCGCTATTTCGGCCATCGCTTTTGACAGCCAGATGGCCGGCGTCGGCTCTATTGACGAAGAGTTTGAGCCTGCCACCCGCTTCGATTCCTGGTTAGACATGCGTTGCCAGCCTTATATCGAGTACATGGAGAAGTACCATGGCGACCTGGTGACGCGCCTGACAGGCTGCGCCCCAACCTGCGACCACGGGCCCAAAATCTTGTGGTGGAAGGAGGAGCGCCCCAAAGATTATGCCCGTGTGGCCAAGTTTGTCATGCCATCCGGGTATGTGGCTGGCAAGATGGCCGGGTTGAAGGCGGAGGATGCTTTTATAGATTACACCTTCATCCACTTCTCCGGTCTCAGTGATGCCCAGAACGGCACCTGGTCCCAGGAACTCTGTAACCTCTGTGATGTTAACGTCGATAAATTACCTCAAATCGTGGAACCCTGGCGCATCGTTGGCGAAGTTACCGATGAAGCCGCCGGGGATTTTGGCTTGGCAGCGGGTACTCCTGTTGCAGCTGGATGTGGGGATACGGCCGCCAATGCCTTGGGGGCTGGCATCGTAAAAGCAGGCATGGTTTTCGACGTGGCCGGCACAGCCTCGGTCCTGGCCGGCTGCACCGACACCTTCGTCGCCGATGTGAAGAACCGCGCCTTGCTGACCATGCGCTCGGTCATTCCCGGTTTGTGGCATCCGTTGGCCTATATCGCCGGTGGCGGGCAAGCGCTGCGTTGGTACCGGGATGCTTTCTACAATAGTCACCTTGGCCAATCATTTCCCCTCGGCGATGACGATCTCTACCAACAAATGGGGCAGATGGCGGAATCTGTTTCCCCAGGTTCGGACGGTCTCTTTTTCTCACCCCACCTTGGCGGTCGTATTTGCCCGGCCACACCAGAGATGCGCGGTGCCTGGATCGGCTTCTCCTGGGGCCATACCCAAGCCCATTTCTTCCGCTCCATCCTGGAAAGCATTGCCTACGAATATGCTTATTATCTGAGCATCTTGCGTGATGCTATTCCAAATTTGGAATTAACTGAAACTCGAGCAGTCGGTGGTGGTGCACGTAGTTTAATTTGGAACCAGATCAAAGCCGATGTTCTGGGAGTACCCTACCAACGCTTGGGAGGCTCAGAATTCGGAACCTGGGGTGCGGCCCTGGTAGCCGGGAAAGCCGTCGGTATCTTTTCCGATCTGGCTGAGATATCCAGCAGACACGCACAACCGGCTGGCGACCCGATAACCCCCAGCATTGAAAAACAGGCCATTTACCGTCCACTGGTCGAAAAATACATCCGGTTGCAACAAACTTTACGAGATACATTTATCAAAATGGACCAATCATCAGGACACTAATCATATGAAAAAACAAGTGCGAATCTGTATGTTGGGCGCCGGCCGCGTGGGCCGGCTACATTCTGGCACAATCACCCGCTATATATCCGACGCCACGGTCACTGCCCTCGTAGACCCGGCCGAGTCGATCTTGCAAGAAACCGGAAAGGATTTTGGCATAGAGACTCAATTCACATCCTTTGAGGAAGCCCTGGATAAAGCTCTTTTTGACGCCGTCGTTATCACCACGCCCACATTCACCCACCGGGACCTGGCCGTACTAGCGGCCGAGCAGGGCAAACATATCTTTTTAGAAAAGCCTATGGCCCTGAACCTGGCAAAATGCGATGATATTATCGCGGCGGCCGAAAAATCCGGCGTGATTCTGCAAATGGGCTTCATGCGGCGATCCGATCCCGACTTCATGGCTGCGGTCGAAAGGATCCAAACCGGCGAGATTGGCGAACCGACGATGATTAAAACCCTGACCCATGGACCGGGCCTGCCACCCGCCTGGGCCAATGATATTCGCACTTCCAATGGCATGCTGGCCGAGGTTACCAGCCACGATTTTGATACCATTCGTTGGTTGATGGGCTCCAACATCGAACGCATCTACGTCGAAACGGCCAACTTCAAGGGCGCCGAGCGAGGCGCCACCGCAAAACACTTCTACGACAACATGTTTGCCACCATGAAGCTAGAGTCGGGCGCCTTGGGCAATATCTCCGGTGTCTGTCCCTGCGACTATGGTTATGACGCTCGAGCCGAGGTCATCGGAAAAAAGGGCATCATGATCATTGGCGAGATGAAGGGCCAGGCTGTTACCGTTACAGTTAATCGTGACCAAGGCCTAGTCACGCCAATATACAGGCGCTGGCCTGAACGATTTGCCTGGGCTTATATCAACGAGATACAGCACTTTGTGGAGTGCGTGTTGACCGGATCGACACCCCGAGTTACGGGTGAAGACGGCCGTTGGGCAGTGGCTGGCGTATTAGCTGGCACCAAGTCATTTCTAGAAGAACGACCCGTGTATCTCAAAGAAGTCCTTGAGGCAGATAACCCTGCCCCCTGGCTCGCGGGTAACTAAGTTTTGATGGAGATAACACGATGTTAGCAGCCGTTTATCACGGTCCCCATGATATACGGGTAGAAACGGTGCCAAAACCCGAGATTGGTCCAGAAGAGGTGCTCTTAAGAGTTTTAAACGCCAGCATATGCGGCACGGACATTCGCATCTTCCATGGCCATCACCGGAAATACCCGCCGGGCACGCTGCGCATTCCCGGCCACGAGATGGTGGGTGAAATCGATCAGGTCGGCGATAACGTCAGGGGTTTTGAATTGGGCCAACGCGTCTTTCTGGCCCCCAACATGGGTTGCGGCCACTGCCGGCAATGTATCTCCGGAAATAACAACATCTGTGCCAATTATGACGCTATTGGCGTGACCATTGACGGCGCTTTCGCCGAATATGTGCGGGTGCCTGCAGCGGCTGTCTTGCAGGGAAACTTGATGCCCATTGGCGATGAAGTCGATCCTTCCGTAGCGGCTCTCATCGAGCCCTTTGCCTGCGTTCTACGCGGGCAAGATGCGGCTGACCTACGCGATGGGGACATCGTCCTGGTGATGGGCGCCGGCCCCATAGGCGTCATGCACGTCAAGCTGGCCAATCTAAAAGGGGCTATCAAGGTCATTGTCAGCGAGCCGATTGCCGAAAGGCGGCAACAGGTTCTTCAGCTTGGCGCGGATGTGGTGGCTGACCCAATAAATCAAGACCTGAAAGAGATCGTCATGGCCGAAAGTAATGGGCGGGGTGCCGATGTGATCATCACCGCGGCGCCGGTTCATAAGGTGCAGGAATCGGCCCTGGCGCTGGCGGCCATTGGTGGCCGGATTAACTTCTTTGGCGGCTTACCCAAAGATGATCCCATCATCCAGTTTAATTCCAATCTGGTTCATTACAAAGAACTCGTCGTCACCGGGACGACGGCTTGCAGCACCCACGATTGTTTACGCGCGGCCGAACTGGTTAACTCAAACCGACTGGATCTGTCGCACCTGATCAGCCAGCGCTTTTCCTTAGATGAAACACCGGCGGCTTTTGTTGCCGCCGAAGATAGAAAGACCCTGAAGGTCGTCTTGGAGCCCTAGATGGTTCAACCACACGTGCGAACGGTTTTGGGGCAAATCCCGCAGGATGAGCTTGGATTCGTTGACGCCCATTCACACACCTGGATAGATGTTGTCGAGGGCGCCGGCCCGGACGCACCCCATCTAAACGACGAAGAAACCATCTTGGCCGGACTTGAAGCTTATTTTAATGCCGGCGGCAGCGCCATCGTTGATTGCCAGCCCGGTTACTGTGGTCGGAACGGNNGCTTGTACCGGCTTTCACCGCCGTCAGTATTACGGATCAGAGCCCGGACCATGGAAGATGTCGGCACAAGAAGCATGCGACTTCTTCCTGGATGAAATCAAAAACGGCCTCTGCGAAACGAGGTCAACACATCGTGTTGTCTGGCCTGGATTCATCAAGATCGCCGCCGAAAAGACATTGGCAGAATCGCCCAAAGCCTTATTTGAAGCCGCTGCGATCGCCTGCCGGGTGACAGGTCTGGCCATTGAAATGCACACTGAACGCGGCGCCGACCTGGAGAGTTTTCTGGCCTTTTTCCTGGGACGCAAGGTATCCCCTTCTCGCCTGGTTTTCTGCCATGTGGATAAAAGGCCCGATTTCGGCCTGCATCGAGAATTAGCCGGGGATGGTGTTCTGCTGGAATACGACACCTTTTTCCGGCCGTATTACCAACCCGAAGATCATGTCTGGCCTCTCTTGAATCAGATGATCCAGGCCGGATTGGGATCGAGCGTAGCTTTGGCCACCGACATGGCCTCTGAAAACATGTGGCAACAGCTGGGACCAACCGCTTTTATCACCGAGATAGGCGGGCGTTTAAGAAATGAGGGGGTCGATCCAATCACATTGCAGCAGTTGCTGGGCGGCAACATCGTCGGCCGCCTGGCCATCACCGATGAGTAAAAGGGAGCATTATGAAAGACGTGCCATTTACTTTTGAACTAAATAAGCCTGATTTCATTCCTACGGAGTACTACAATCATATCAAGCGATCTCTGAGCGCCATGAAAGGTCAATTTTGGGATCGAGAAGCTTACAATCGTCTGTTGGCCATTGAAGACATAGTACTTTACGAAGTATACGAAATCAAACGACCAGAGATGGCTGGTGAGTTACTCCATGGCATTTCCATCGTCCATCCCGGTAAGGTGGGTGAGGAATATTTCATGACCAAGGGTCATTTCCACACGGTTCTGGAAACGGCTGAGGTCTATTATTGTCAGAAGGGTCAGGGGGTCATGGTCATGGAAACCCCAGAGGGTGACTGGGCCGTCGAGCCACTCAATCCCGGTCGAGTCCTGTACGTGCTCCCTCGCTGGGCTCACCGTTCGGTGAACACCAGCTCGGAAGAAGATCTGGTCACCTTCTTCGTTTATCCCGGAAACGCCGGTCATGATTACGGCACTATCGAGGAACATGGTTTCCGGAAAATGGTGATCGATCGGAACGGCCGACCAACCATTACAGACAATCCCCGCTGGTCAGCGCCGGATAGAAGAAAATGAAGCCTCTGACAGAATGCCATGTGCTCGTCACACCAACTTCTTACGGACGCAATGATGCCCGGCTAAAGAGCGAGTTGGAATTGCTGGTCGGAAAGGTCACCTACAATACGACCGGCAAGCCCCTCTCCTCAGAACAGCTACAGGGATTATTACCTGATGTTGATGGCTATATCGCCGGATTAGATGTTATCGATTCGGCCGCCTTTAGTGCGGCCCATCATCTAAAGGTGATAGCCCGTTATGGCGTTGGTGTCAGCAACGTCGATTTGAAAAGGGCTGCCGACCTTGGCATCGTGGTTACCATCACCCCGGGCGCCAATTCTAAGTCGGTGGCTGAATTGACCATTGGCCTGATGTTGAACCTGGTCCGGCCTATTATTTATGCCGCGACGTCAACTCATAAGGGCCAGTGGCCTCGTACGCAGGGGGTATCCCTTGAAGGCAAGACCGTTGGCCTGATAGGTCTGGGTGCCATTGGCAAAGAAGTCGCCCGCCGCCTGGGGGGTTTTGATTGCCGCATCCTGGCCAATGATGTAGTTGTAGATCGCGATTTTGCGGATTCCATTGGTGTTCAAATCGTCGATCGGGATATCTTATTAAACGAGTCCGATATCGTCTCTTTGCACATACCGGCCCTGCCAGAAACTCAGGGAATAGTTGATGCGGCCTTCCTGGCCAGCATGAAGCCTGGATCATATTTGATCAATACAGCCCGGGGCGAACTGATCGACGAGGGTGCGTTATTCGAAGCTTTGGACTCGGGCCACTTGCGAGGTGCAGCCCTAGACACCTTTGTGAAAGAACCTCCCGGGGGCGACAACCCGCTGCTTAGCCTGTCTCAAGTGATAGCCACCCCCCATATGGGCTCGCATACCGACGGCGCTACTAATGCCATGGGCTGGATGGCCCTCAGAGATTGCCTAGCTATTCTCAAGGGCGAGGAACCGGCCCATCAAGTAACCTAATTCACCACGAGAGGAATTATGAGCAAACAAACAACCTTAGACACGATTCGCCAACTTGGTCTTCTCTCCGTCTTGCGCGGCCCGTCTTTCGACCTCACACTGCAGATGGTCGATGCCCTTGTCGCCGGTGGGGTATGGGGCATCGAGATCACGTTCACAACACCCAACGCGCTGGAAGTGGTCAAATCCCTTGACCGGCGTTTCGGCGATCAGATCCTGCTAGGCATGGGCACGCTGACCAAACCCGAACAAGCGGCTGCCGCAAAAGAGGCCGGTGCCCGCTTCCTGGTCAGCCCCCATTGTGAAAAAAGTCTTGCTGGGGCCATGAAAGAGACTGGTCTGCCGATCATGTTAGGCGCATTAACCCCAAGCGAAGTGATTTTGTCCAGGAAATTGGGTTCAGATGTAGTGAAGCTATTTCCTGGTTCTTTGGGTGGGCCAGAGTATTTGAAAGCCCTGCGCGGCCCGTTTCCCGATATCCCCATCATGCCTACCGGTGGCGTGAGCCAGGACAACGTCAGCGATTGGTTCGCCGCCGGCGCTTTCGCCGTCGGTGCCGGCAGCAACCTCTGCCCAACTGCTCTGGCGCAGGAGAGGCGTTTCGGCGAGATCACGGCCCTGGCCAAAGCTTTTGTACAGGCCGTTGCCTCGGCCCGTAGCCCGGTCGGGAAATTGTAACCATTTACATATTGTAGAAGGAACATCATGGAAAATTACAACATCGTAGCCAAAAAGGTCCCAACATTTTATTTCATAGGCGTCACGACTGGGAAATCTTCGATCATGAAGGTTTTCCCCCTGTGGATGAAGGAGCTCGGGCGCCCCGAAATCGTCATCGAGGGGGTAGATTTGAAGATCCACGACGAGCCAGAAGCATACTGCGCGGCCGTGGCTCAGATCAAATATGATTCCCTATCCCTAGGCGCTCTGGTCACCACTCATAAGATCGATTTGTACGAGGCAACCAGGGATCTATTCGACTATTTCGACCCTTATGCCGAGATCACCGGCGAATTGTCCAGCATCTCAAAATTAGACGGCCGGCTCGAAGGTCATGCCAAAGATCCCATCTCAGCTGGATTGAGTATGGATCATATCCTCGGCGAGGATTACTTCGAACGCACCGGTGGGTACGTTTTATGCTTCGGCGCAGGAGGATCTGCTGTTTCTACCGTTTTACACTTGACAAATAAGGTAAATAAAGGGGATCGACCCGACAAATTCACGGTCGTGAACCGTTCTCAACCCCGACTGGATCGCATGAAAGCCATGGTCGAATATTTAAACACCGACATCGAGATGGTTTACATTTGCAATCAGGATCCCCGGCGAAACAACGAGATCATGGCTGGTTTACCTGAGGGCAGTATCGTCATCAATGCCACCGGCATGGGCAAAGATATTCCAGGCTCGCCTATCACCGACGAGGGACTATTCCCCTTGAACGGCATCGCCTGGGAATTTAATTATCGTGGTGAGCTGGACTTCATGCACCAGGCACTTCGCCAGTCCGAATCGCGCAAGGTCTTTGTAGAGGATGGCTGGGTTTACTTCTTACACGGTTGGACCCAGGTTATCGCCCAGGTTTTACATATCGACATCGACGACGAGTTATTCGCCAGGTTGGATGAAGTGGCGGCAACAACCCGCAAATAATTTATAATTAAAGAAGAGTCTTCCTGCGACTGCCTTGTCTTGATTGGCCAAGCCTCTCTATGAATGAAAATCATGGTGCCGATCGAGACTCGATAAATATCCTGTCCATACTTGATAATTCTGTCTAATTTCTGAGGAGGTCAATTTATGAAAGCCCGTTTGGTTCCACTCTTCTTCAAGGGAAAGGATGCCGATTTTGACACCCAGTTAGACAACTTGAAGACGTTGCTGGAAGGGGAAGCGCAGATCCTTGATCCAGTGCCATTAGGCGGCCCACTGCCACCGGCCGAAGCCGTCCTATTCCCCCAACTGTTAGGAGAAGCCTACCGGCGACTTGAAGATTTTAAGGCTATCGACGTCCCCATCCTCGTGGCCACCTCCGAATTCGGCATGTTAAACATGTGGGATTGGGAAATCGTCAGTTATTTAAGAACCGAAGGCCTCAATGTTGTCGCTCCTTACAGGCTCGACCACACTAAAAGAGCCTGCAAAGGCCTGGGGGTCAAGCGGGAGCTAAAACAAACCAAGTTCTTGGTGTTCCAGGATAATCCTGGGGAGGGCATGCAGGGTGAAATCTTCAAGCGCTTCTACTGG
>DOXE01000451.1 GCA_003519205.1 Chloroflexota bacterium | reverse complement strand
ACACACCATCGGTCGGCGTTGTGGATTCGTTGCGGGCTGGCACTATCATGCGCGAGCGAGCACAAGCGATGGGCGCACTGAGTGTTTTCCCCAATACCGAGGTGCTGGATGTGGAGGTAAAAAATGGACGCTTACGCGGCTTGAAAACCAGCCGGGGCGACATCCAGGCTGAATATGTGGTTGTTGCCTGTGGCATCTGGAGCCCTCGCATTGCCCAAATGGCAGGAGCGACCATCCCTCTAACGCCGGCCGTTCACCAGATGATCAGCGTCGGTCCTATTCCCCTGTTTGAGCAGACGTCCAGCGAAATTGAGTACCCTATCGTACGCGATATGGATACCTTTATGTACGAAAGGCAAAACGGAAACGATATGGAAGTTGGATCTTATGCCCACCGGCCGATTCTGATGAGGCCTGACGATATCCCATCTATCGAAGAGTCCCGCCTCTCGCCAACGGAGCTACCCTTCACACAGGAAGATTTTGAGCCCCAGTTGGAACAGGCATTGGAGCTCATGCCTGAAATACTTGGTGATGAGCGGGCCGGCATCCGTTACGCTATCAACGGTTTGCTTTCGCTAACGGCTGATGGTATGCCTGTCATCGGCGAGACAGTAGAGGTGAAGAACCTGTGGTCGGCAGCCGCTATTTGGATCAAAGAAGGTCCGGGCTTCGGTCGGGCTATTGCTGAATGGATGACTGATGGCTCATCGGAGATCGACGTCCACGCTTCAGACGTGGCCCGCTTCTACAATTATGGACGGACCAAAAAACACGTAATAGCCCGGACTTCCGAGGGCTACAATAAAACTTATGGCATCGTGCACCCACGCGAGCAATGGGAATCCAATCGCCGGGTTCGGGTCAGCCCCTTCTTTGAACGTGAACAGGCGCTGGGTGCCGTCTTTTTCGAAACCGCAGGTTGGGAACGACCGCAGTGGTATGAGTCGAATAAATCGCTATTGGACGAATACGGGGACAGGGTTCTCGGGCGCCCCCAAGAGTGGGATGCTCGCTGGTGGTCGCCCATCATTTCTGCAGAGCACCTGGCGATGCGTGATCGGGTGGCGATTGTGGACCTGACTGCTTTTGCTATCTTTGACGTCGTCGGTCCTGGTGCGTTGGATTACATCCAAAAGATGGCCGTTAACCAGATGGACGTGCCAATCGGCCGGGCCGTGTACACGCCATTGTTGAACAAGCATGGCGGTTTTAAGGCCGATCTAACTATTATGCGGCGAGGCGAAAATGAATTCCGCATTGTCACCGGCGGTGGTGATGGCGGCCGAGACAAAAAGTGGTTCATGGATAATCTACCTGACGATGGCTCGGTTAACTTTGTCGACATGACTTCTGCCTTATGCACGGTCGGGCTGTGGGGACCAAATGCACGGGACGTGCTGCAATCCCTTACCGAAGACGACGTAACCGATAGTGGTTTCCCTTTTGCCACGACGAGGAACATAACCATCAATGGGATTCCGGCCTGGGCGCTACGCCTCTCTTACGTTGGCGAGTTAGGCTGGGAGATTTACACAGCTATGGAACACGGCTTAAAGTTGTGGGATACATTGTGGACGACGGGACAAGAATATGGGATGGTACCCGCCGGCATCGGCGTATATGGCACGTCCGCGCGGATAGAGAAGGGTTACCGGCTTATGGGCGCCGAGCTAGATGGCGATTTCAATCCGGTGGAGGCTGGCCTAGCCCGGCCGAAGGTCAAACGGGCCGATTTCATCGGGCGCGAAGCCTATCTCCAGGCTCGTGAGGAAGAGCCGGCGGCCATTTTATGCACGCTAACCGTTGATGACCCTACGTCTTCCTCCGGCGAGAAGCGTTACATGCAAGGGCGTGAGCCGATTTTAACACCCGAAGGCGGTCCGATCGTCGACCGCAAAGGACGTCGCTCGTATGTGACTAGTGCTGGCACCGGACCATCGGTTGGCAAACACTTGCTCATGTCCTACCTACCGCCCGAATTTGCCCAGGAAGGCACCAAGCTGGCGGTCGAATATATGACAGAATTATATCCGGTGACCGTGGCGGTTGTGGGCAGCAAACCGCTTTTTGATCCGGACGATAAACGGATGAAGTGTTAGGTTGAACAGTCAATCAAGATGTCTTTTTTCTGCCAAAAACAACCATCATGAACGTATTAACTTGTATCAAACGTGTCCCGGCAACCGGGGCTACCATTGTCCTAACCGAAGACCAACAAGAAATTGAAACCCGCAACCTGGGTTTTACCATCAGCCCTCACGAAGAATGTGCGGTCGAAGAGGCNNACAGCGCAGGCCATCGCCGCTACCATTCAAGACCAGCGGGAGCAAGGCCATGAATTTGACCTGCTGCTCTTTGGTAATGAAGCGGCCGATTCCAGTAATTACCAGGTCGGCGTACGGGTGGCTTATGCCCTGGAACTCCCTTGCATCACTGGTGTGAAAGCGCTGTCGTTTCATAATGGCCAGGCGTTAGCTCGCCGGGAAGCGACCAGCGGTTGGGAAGTCTTTTCATTCACCTTGCCGGCGGTAATTACGGTCAAGGAAGGCATCAACCTGCCGCGCTACCCATCGCTACCCGGCCGGTTAAAAGCTAAGAAGAAACCAATCGAACGGGTAGTTCCACTGCCAGGCGGAGAGGGACTGAAAAAGATCCGGCTTAAGAAACCGGCCGAACAGGCCAGTATAGTGGAAATCCTCGGGGAAGGTCCGGAGGCAGTGCCAGATATCGTCGGCATCCTTAAAGATTTGAGGTTGATGTAACGATGTTGCTAACTGTGATCGATCATGAAGCTGGAAACCTGAATGGGGTTTCGTTGGAAATGCTCACATTGGCCCGGCAGATGGCTGATGAACTCAACGAGACATTGGAGGCGGTGTTGATTGGCCAGGTATCCCGGCCGCTAGCTGAGCGCTTACCGGCTTATGGCGTTTCAACAGCCCACCTCATCCAACACGAAGGATTGGACGAATATGCGCCTGAAGCTTGGGCCTCTAGTATCGTGCAACTCCAACAAACGTTATCTCCCGAGGCGATTATGGCCCCAGGAACGGATCGGGGCAACGAAGTGCTGGCTCATGTGGCGGCACTAACCAACCTGCCTATGGCTGCGAATTGTACGGACGTGCAGCCTGGCGATCCGTATACCATTACGAGGGTGCGCTGGGGTGGTAGTTTGTTAGAAGAGGCAAGTCTGACCGGCCAACCGAAGCTTTTTACCATCGCCCCACACACCATCGAGGCCACCGAAATGCCCATNNAGTGACAAGATTTCCTTAGCCGAAGCCCGGGTTGTCATCGGCGGCGGACGGGGCGTAGGTGGTCCTGACGGCTTTGGACCACTAGAGACATTAGCCGACCTACTGGGCGGTGCTGTGGGCGGGTCCCGGGTGGCAACCAACCTGGGTTGGCGGCCGCACGCCGACCAGATTGGCCAAACCGGCACCCGGATTGCGCCGGACCTCTACATCGCCTGCGGCATC
>DOXE01000232.1 GCA_003519205.1 Chloroflexota bacterium | reverse complement strand
CGAAGCCTGCGTATCTCCCGTTCAGCGCTGTAGGCTGAATAATTACCGTGATAGAGGGTCAAGCGGCCGTTTTCCAATTCGGCAATATGGGTCGCTACTTCATCTAATAGATAACGATCGTGGCTGATGATCACCACACAGCCTTTGTAGCCATTGATGAATCGCTCCAGGTGCCGTTTGGCCGTCAGATCCAGGTGGTTGTCCGGCTCATCGAGCAACAATAATTTGGGTTGTTGAACCGATAGGCGGGCTAGTAAAACCAATTTCTTCTGACCGCCACTGAGTTGCCCGACCGGTTGGTCCCAAGAATCTTCGGCAAAGCCCAAACGGCTAAGAGCAGCTTCCAACCGTGATTCATATCGGGATCCATCTAGCCGTTCATAATCGGCGAGCAATCGTTCGTGTTTACTCAGAACCTTGGCCAAAGTCTTGGGATCCTCGTAAATGGCGGGATCCCCCATCTTTTTCTCGAGATGGCTCATCTTCTGTTCCACATCCCCGATTTCCGGAACAGCCGTGCGCACTACTTGCCAGATGGTTTGATCATCCGGTATATCCGGTTCTTGTTTTAGCATCCCGATCGTTAATCCCGGTTGGCAATATAGGCTGCCTTCTTCGGCNNGTCAGAGAAGATCGCCTGCCCGGCCAGGGCAACGGATATTTTGTCCAAATTTATAATAATTTCAGCCATAGGATCATCCTCCAAAAACCATGCTCGCCAAGAGCACCTAACACAAAAAAACCGAGGCGGTTCGCGCCTCGGTCTTAAAATTCAAGCCTATAAGTACTTTACATAACTTTCGTATACCAGGCGCGCTTAACTACCCCCCCGTCTTCAGATCCTAGATAGTGCAGCCGCAATAGGCGGCTATGGAAAGCGGACTCGTAAATCATAGTCCTAGCATAACCCAGGCCGGCCGATCCGGCAATCATTCCGTTTACGTTTTCTGGCACAGGCAGGTAAAATTGCACCATGGACATAATATACGCCCAGGAAGTGGCCATCGAAGCAGCCAAGGAAGCGGGAACGTTACTGCGGCGAGGGGTCAAAGAACGAAAGGTCATATCTCGGAAAAGTTCGGTTGTGGATTTACTCACGGAACACGATCAGGCGGCCGAGTCGATCATTTTGGAAAGGTTGAAAGAGGCTTTTCCAAATCACCGATTAATCACCGAGGAAAGCGCACTGGACGACAAGCGTTCGGACAATTCGACCTTTACCTGGTACATTGACCCATTAGATGGCACCAATAATTTCACCCATGGTTATCCGGTATTCTGTTCCTCCATCGCGCTGTTTGAGAATGGCCAGCCAGCCATAGGTGTTGTCTACGATCCCATGCGAGATGAATGCTTCCTGGCAGCGGCCGGCCAAGGAGCTTATTTAAATTCGGCCAACGGGAACAAACGCCTGCGAGTCAGTCAGACTCGCGAGCTCGTGGATAGCTTACTTGCCACTGGATTTCCTTACGACCGCCATACATCCAATGATGATAATCTAGCCCAGCATGGCGCATTTCTGAAAAAGGCCCTCGGGGTTCGACGCAGCGGATCAGCTGCCCTGGACCTGGCCTATGTGGCGGCCGGTCGGCTGGATGGCTTTTGGGAATACCGGTTAAGTAGCTGGGACGTCGCGGCTGGTGTATGTATTATCCAAGAAGCTGGAGGGACCGTCAGTGGTATAGAGGGGGATCATTGGCGAATATCCCCCCAGGTTTCGCTCATTGCCAGCAACGGCCGGATCCATTCCGCCATGATATCTGTCCTGGCCAAGGTTACTGAGCAATTTGAATAGGATGGCTCCAGTTCTCCTTGAGAAAATCAAGAATGAATAACCCAACGTTTATCAAGCGCTTCTCAGCCCGGATTGTGGGGCCACTCTATGCTATTTTATATCATACGAACCAGCACCGGTTCCTTGGTTTTACCGTCGGCGGTTGGCTGAAAAACCTCCCCTTTATATTCTCGTTGCTGGCCATCCTCATGCGTTGGCCGGTATTATGGGTCATCTTCGGGATCGTTCTCGCCATCCTCATGCGCATTCTTTACTGGCGGGCGAAAAAAGCCGGTTACATTCGTTTCCTTGGTGTTGGTAGCCAAACTGGTCCGACCGATGCTCAGCTCATCAAGGACAATGTCAAGATTCTGGCCTGCGCAACGGGAAAGTTTAGCGTCAAAGACTGGGAGGAATATGTGTTGGAGCAACCGGCTGAATATTGGCGAATTCCCATCGGCGATCACGCCTTCATGGTCGAGCATCAGCCGGGCCGATATTTATACGAATTCATCCAACGAGGAGCATTGGAGCAGGTGGAATCTGGTTTTTTCTACTTTGGTAGACAGCCCAAACCGGCTTTGGCAATCACGTTTTTGTCTACCTGGGGATCAGGGTCGGAAGAATTGAATTTCCAATTCTATGCTCCAAGCAAGAATAGCAATTCTGCCAAGTTCCGGCGCAAAATCTATCTCACCTTCGGCAAGGATGCTGATAAAAACGCCGTTTGGCGAAGTCTATTGCGAGATGCTGGCCAACCCGTCACAAAGAAAGTCTGAGCAAAGCAGGGATAAGAATAATGAGCATTAAGGCGATCATCTTTGATTATGGGGAGGTGTTAAATGTACTGGAGGACCCGACAGCCGATGAAGCCCAACGAGCGAATCTGGCTCAGCGACTGAATTTGGAACCAGATGAATTGTGGTCTTACCTCTTTGAAGGAGATCCGGCCAAAAAGTGGATGTCGGGTCAAATCACCAGGGACGAATTTTGGAAAGCTGTGCTTGCCCCACACGGAATCACGGATCCGGCCGAGATTGCGGCTTTTGCGGAATCCGTATTTGGGACTAGAAATCAGATAAATCCTGAAATGGCCGCCCTGGCTCAGGAATTGAAAGGGCGCTATAAACTGGCTGTGCTCAGCAATACGGGCTGGACCGAGAAAGAAATGCAAACCAAGCTTTATAACCATTTTGGTTTGCCCGAGGGCTTGTTTGATGTGATCGTTTCTTCAACTTCCGTTGGCCTGGTGAAACCGGATCTGGGCATTTTCCAGTTGGCGTTGGAAAGATTAGGGGTCAGGCCGGAGGAAGCCATATTTGCCGACGACATCCCCAACTTTACCGCTTCAGCGGCCAAACTTGGGATAAACACGCATACTTTTACGACGCCGAGCGCTTTCCGCGACTATTTACAACAAATGGAAGTGCTCCCCTCAGACGAAAGATGAAATTGACGAAAAGCATCCTTATTTCTATACTGTCTTCATCTCTTGTCGCAAGGAGTTCTCTTTAACATGAATGCTTCAGGGGCCAGGTT
>DOXE01000473.1 GCA_003519205.1 Chloroflexota bacterium | reverse complement strand
GAAATCGTTACCAGTAACACCGTTTTTATTCCTCCAGAAGATCAAATCCAAAAACTCACTGTATTGTCAGTGGCACCCATCTTCGGCGAAGCGATTCGTCGTAACTACCTTCGAAAATCTATCGAAGGGCTTTTCGTTTATGGAGACGATTGATTCTAGGAGAGTTCTTCTTCCCGTAAGCGTGGCAACTGGATTATCGCTTTTAGGCGATACGGCGATGTACACCGTCTTGCCAACTCATTATGCAGAGGTAGGGGTAGCCCTTGGCACAATCGGCATTTTACTATCAGCTAATCGATTTGTTAGATTATTACTAAACGCGCCGATCGGCCTGCTGACAGATCGCTGGCCAAGACGGAGAATATTCGTTCCATCCACATTTCTTGGGGTGCTCTCAACGGCAATCTATGCTATCGTGCCAGGATTCGGTCTTTTACTCGCGGGTCGCCTTTTGTGGGGTATTGCCTGGGCAGGTATTTGGGTGAGTGGCAACGCCATCGTCCTAGATGCAACAATGACCGAGGATCGTGGACGAGGGGTCGGAATTTATCAATTTTCTTTCTTCCTAGGGGCTGCCAGCGGCTCGATATTGGGCGGTATTCTTACTGACTGGCTTGGTTACCGACTTGCTATGGGCTTGGCAGCCAGCTTATCACTCTTAGGAGCTTTTGTTGCCCTGTTAATTCTGCCAGAAACTAAGAATACGAGGCCTTCCATGTCGAATTCTGAAATGATTGGTATTAACACTAACAAGCAAACAAATTGGCCTCAATTGACTTCAGCCACATCAGTTTACGGCATTAATAGGTTGGTCGTAGCCGGTGTATTAGTGGCCACTTTTGGATTATTCCTAAACCAACAACTAGGAGATATTATCACGATTGGTATGATATCAATTGGCGTGGCAACCATTACCGGTGTTGGGTTGGGTACCTCCACACTAATAGCCATGGTTGCTGCCCCTTCAGCAGGCGCAATATCTGACAAGATAGGATCCCGTTGGGCTGTTACTGGTAGCGGTCTACTTTCTGGAACGGCCGGCTTCATTTTACTTTCCATTGGGTATCCATTCACGATTTTCCTAGGACTACCAATGATATCAGTTGCTAGTGGCAGCAACCAAAGCCTTTCGACAGCCCTCTTTGGCGATCTGTCTCCGCCCAAGGTTCACGGTCGCCGCCTCGGCATTTTGTATACGGTTGGAGATCTTGCCAGCGCGATTGGCCCGCCTCTAGCCTATGCTCTTATGCCGATCATAGGCTTGGCTGTGCTCTACCAAATGAGCGCGGTCTTATTTGGGATGATGTTGGTGCTGGCGCTCTGGTGGGGTACAAGGACGCGGACGAGGCCCCCTAATTAACGTTTAAAACGGCAGTGAGACGGTAGATTCTCTGTAGAATTTCGCCTGCTTCCCAGGCCTCGGCCAGTCGAGGTTGGCCACCAAATTGAATGATGGCCGGTACAAATTCTAGCTGGCGAACGCCGTCTTGGTTTAACCATACGTTGAGAATAGCTGTGGTAGGATCGCCGTCGATCTCAAAAGCAAAGTTACCCAAACCATAAACGATGACGCCACCTTCATCGAATTCAACGCCTTGCAGGACGTGAGCGTGGTGGCCAATGACCAGATCCGCACCAGCATCAATGGCTGCTCGGGCAGCTGCCATCTGCGTGGGGCTGGGTGGTTCTACATATTCATAACCGCTGTGCAAGACGACGATGACCAGGTCCGCTTGCTTTCCAGCATCAGTTACGTCCGTAGTTATCTGAGTTGGTTCAGCCCAGGCAAGTCCGGGCGATTCTTTAGTCGCCGACCAAGTCTGGGTATCAAAACCTGATACTTCGACTGGAACATCGACGTATCCCAATAAAGCCAAAGTCAATCCGTTTACTTCGAGCAATGTTGCCTTATGGGCTGCGTTCTCGTTTTTGCCGGCCCCAATTGTTTGAATGCCGTTCTCAGTTAAAAGGTCGATCCCTTGCATTAAGGTTTCCGGTCCATAATCCATGGCATGGTTATTGGCCAGGGAGATGACGTCAAAGCCGGCATTTGCTATCGATTCGGCCGCGGCTGGAGGTGCACGAAACGTATAACTTTTAGTAGCCGGTTGTCCAATGTCTCCCAATGCCGATTCGAGATTGCCGACCGTTATATCTGCCTGTGCTAGTTCTTCGGTAACTTTCGCAAAGGGAAAATCCACAGCCCCGCTTACAATTGCATTACCAAGCGCCCGATCCAACATCACATCTCCGACGGCCGACAAATGGATAACGGGATCTCGCATGATTTCTTCAACCAAAACCGCAGAGAGCTCCTGGGCGGCTGACTCATAGCCAGGTGTGACACTCAAGGACCACGTCTCGTGTATTGGATAACCTTCTTCACCCGGCCGGTAACCGTCTACTTTGAGCGCCTTACGATCGGGTGTCATTTCAGACCACTCAATTACTTCGACCAGCGGATGGCCTTCACTTAAAAGCTTCTCGGCTTCATTAGTCGTTACCATTTCCCAGTTCAATGTAAAGGGCACTGTAAGGGCTAACGGCCGCTGGCCTACGAATAGTCCGTCACCGTCGGCAACCAGTCTCAATGCAGCCTGAGATTCGTCGTCGACAACCAACCATAACCATTCAGTTCCTTGATCATCTATTGATAGAATCGCTTCGTTCGCAGCCGATCGCCACCGTTCGGGCATGTATAGAGTAACTACCGGCCTTTCGGTTGGTGTTGCCGATGGTAGGGGAGTGTTAGTCAAAACAGGTGGGAGTTTTGTACTGGTTATGGGGAGGGGTGTAGGCGTTGCCGGAAGAGGAGTAGAGGACAACAAAGAATTGGGCGTTGGTGTTTTCTCGAGATTCGTATAGTCATTTGAACAAGCAATTAGATTAATAAATAACGCAAATGACGTGATAAAAAACCGGAATTTGACGATACGAATCAGGGCATGCACGGTGGTGAATTCAAGTCCAAAAGATATTCAGCCAGGGTTAAACCCTGCTGTTTCAGCTCAGTTGCCAGTTCAGGGCCGATATAGCGATAGTGCCATGGTTCATAATAAAGGCCCGTCAATTCAAAAGCTTCGCGGGAGTAACTCAAGGTAAAGCCATATTGATGGGCATTTTCTTCAAGCCACATCCCTTCACTGGTCTTGTAAAAATAGGTATGAAACTCGATGTCTTCATCTTCTACTATCTCGGCCAACTCTGGTGATCCGAAATCGATGGTAGTTCCAAGTTGATGTTCACTATGACCAGGAGGGGCACTAACAATGGCCGCACTGTCGGGCACCTTTTCCAACCACTTAGACCAGGCGATAGCCTGTGCTGAGTAGCTGCGATAACCAGAGATGATTTGCGGCCGTAACCCGGCATCTATCATGTCCTCGACCATCTGTGATAGTGGTTCAAGAACCACTCTACGTACTTGAGTGGGATATCCGAGAGTGACTGTGACTGGAAATTGACCTGATATATCGACCAGATCACTGGGTGCGTAATTCCTTGATAATCCATACTCCAGGGTTATCAAAGTCAAAAGATCGTTTCCTGGGTTTCGATCTGAGCAGGGTCCAATGGCAGTAGCTGTAGGGGTTGGAGTGGACGTCGCCGTAGAGTTCGGGGTAGGGTTGACCGTTGATGTTGGCGGGGGAGTAATGGTGGCAGGTGGTCGGCTGGTATTTGTTGGGTTAAAAATTTTTGCCGGGGATGGCGTTGCTTCGCTTGGTGTTGCCTCAGTAAAGGCGATAAAAGGTGTTGTATTGGCGACACTTTCGACGGCTGAAGCCTGGCAGCCTATTAGCAGCCACATAAAGCTCAATAATGCCATCCCAAAGTATAAAGTAGTTGATTGACTTTTAGGAGTGGGTGTTGAATCCCAGTGTTTAGTGAGATCTTTGGGCATGTTAATCCCACGACCATCTTCCTGAATCATCAGCGGTAGATTCTACACTTCCGAGCCAGTTCAAGCTAATCACATTTGCCCCGTATTTCATGGTGTTAATTCCATTGTTGCCTAATTCACACGAATAATAATTCGAAACTTATGGGTCATTGCCTGGTCTGCTTTCTAACTGTAACATTCACCTTGTCATATTTGGTGAGTCAAGCGACACAAATCGGTTTCAAATGATTTCTACATTTCAACAACTTAACCTATATATTGATCGTCAAGCATCAAGTTTGGCCCGATATGTGCTTGAGCAGAGCATTTATTTGTTAATAGGCTGGGTGCCAACCATCATTGGTATCGGAATAAGAGGGATGATTTATCGCCTGATACTGAAGATGGATGGTTGGTCGGCCATAGAAAATGGGGTCCGGCTAAGATTCGCCAATCACATCACTCTAGGGAATGGCGTTTACATGGATAAGGGCAGTTATTTACACGCATGCCCGAATGGAATTCAAATTGGCGATAATACGATCATCATGCATGGAGCGATCCTCCACGTATATAATTTTCGGGATATCCCGCATTCGGGAATAAAAATCGGACGAGATAGCCTTATTGGCGAGTATTCGGTCGTTAGAGGACAGGGAGGCGTCGAAATTGGCGATCGGGTATATACATCGCCTTTTGTCCAGATAATTGCCGTAAATCACGTATTTGATGACCCGGATCGCCCTTTTGTAGAACAGGGGATAACCGCCGAAGGAATCATCATCGAAGATGACGTATGGTTAGGTGCTGGAGCAATCGTTACCGATGGCGTTCGCATCGGAAAAGGCGCTGTTGTAGCTGCTGGTGCTGTTGTAACGAGTGATGTTAAATCGCATTCTGTGGTCGGAGGTGTGCCGGCGCGGATGCTCCGTGAAGTTGGTCAAATTCAAGCAGGCAAACGCGAGCGTGTCGTGTATATGGGCGGCAGCCGCTAGCCAGTTATGAAACTGGGGATCCCCAACCTCCACCACCGGGCGTTTCGATCTGCAATCTGTCGCCGGCATCAAGATCAACCGTAAACTTCCCCGGCAGGATATCAACTCTCCCCTTCCGAATCACATGATTAAGACCGGTCTTTCCAGCTAAGCCGCCATTCAATCCATAAGGCGGTCTGGACCTTCGTTCGCTTACGACGGTGGCTGTAACAGGTACCAGAAACTCTAGGGTTCTGACTAAGCCATCACCCCCTTTAAATTTCCCTGCTCCTCCCGAAGCGCTTCGCTGCCTATATTCGATTACTCGGACTGGGTATCCATACTCCAGGGCTTCAACAGGGGTATTCAGTGTATTGCTCATATGAGCATGCATACTGTGACCACCATCGTTCATCGGTCCAGCACCTGTACCACCGCCAATTGTCTCGTAATAGGCAAACAACCCATCGGCCGGTTGCCCTGGTGTAGTTTTGGCGGATTCGGGGAGATTATTTTGGAATGGGTTATCCACCGATTCAAGCCTTGATCCAAAGGTTAAATTGTTCATCGTTCCCTGGCTTGCTGCAGGAATTAAATGCGGTAAGGCTTTGGAAAGAGCCCCAAATACCACATCTACTACCCTTTGAGAGGTTTCAACATTTCCGGCAGCCACGGCATAAGGTCTGGGAGGGTTTAATATTGAGCCCGGTTCGGTCAAGATTGAGAGAGGTTCAAAAGCCCCCTGATTCATTGGCAGCTCCGTTTCCAGCAGTTGCATAGCGACACATCGGAGACAGTAGACGACGGCCGATTCCACGATTGATGGCACAGCGTTTAAGTTACCAGGTACTGCTTGTGCCGATCCAGTGAAGTCGACCATCATCTTCTCGCCATTGATGGTGATGGTAACTTGAAGGGGGATCATTTTTGTCGATCGACCATCGTCGTCGAGGTAATCTTTGAAAGTATATCGACCGTCCGGAATTTGATCGATGGCTGCCCGGGTCATCTTAGTTGCGTACTCAATCAAATCTTGAGCCTGAGTAAGACATTCCCTTAAGCCGTTTCTGGAGATCAGATTGTAAAGACGGCCCAATCCAATATCATTAGCCGCTAATTGAGCGGCTAAATCGCCTGCCCTTTCCTGGGGTGTCCGGACGTTGTTGAGGATAAGCTCCCATAGGGCGTCGTTCCGTTGCCCGGCATTAAACAATTTCACTGGTGGGATAATCAATCCTTCTTGATAAATTTCTGTTGACAAAGGCATGGAGCCAGGTGAAAGTCCACCGATGTCAGAATGGTGTGCGCGGCTAGCCACAAAAAAGGCTGGCTCTGATCGTTGCTCTTTGACAAAGGCGGGCGAAATGATCGTGATGTCCGGAAGATGAGTTCCGCCCAAATAGGGATCGTTAACAATCACCACATCACCAGGCTCAAAGGGTGCACATCGGCGGATGGCAGCTTTGACAGAGTCTGGCATTGCGCCAA
>DOXE01000481.1 GCA_003519205.1 Chloroflexota bacterium | reverse complement strand
TAGAGATAGCCCAGTCGACGTCGATTTAAAATGTAGAGCACGAGTGATTGGAGAGTGAAGGCAATCGTGCTGGCTAAAGCAAGGCCACGAACGTCCAGGATGCCGATGAATAGGTAGGCCAGGGCAATGTTCGTTACCAGCCACCCTAGGGCAACAAACATTGGGGTGCGGGTATCGTGCTGGGCATAAAAAAGCCGGGCCAATATCTCTAAAGATGCTTCGCTAATCACGCGCACGCTGAAAAAGATTAATATGCCATAGACAAGGCGTGTGGAGGTTTCAGTGAATGCCCCTTGCTCCAAGAAGAGGGCAATGGCCGGTTGGCCGAGCAAAACCAAGGCCACCGAGGCCGGCACCGTTAAGAACCAGATTATCCGTAGGGCATTCATTGAGGTTCTTTTTAGACCATCGATATCCCCAGCATTGAACAACTCGGCCATCGTNNAACAGATCGGCGATTTGTACTGAGCCCAGAGTTACGATCCTGGGAATCATCAGACGGATGACTTCTTTGACACCAGATAGCCTGATTAGAATTTCAAGGTGATAACGAAAATCGAATCTGCGTATGGCAGGGACTTGAATCAAGATATGCAACAGACCACCAACGACAGTCCCCCAGGCTAAACCGGTTATACCCATTGAGGGAACGAAGAAGATGAGACCAATAACATAACCTATGTCCAGGGTGACCGGAGCCAGCGCCGGTAATGCGAAGTGTTGGTGGGCATTTAGGATACTGCTTAAAACACCGCTGATACCAAACAGCGTTGTCTGTAACAATATGACCCTCATTATCTCGGCCGTCAGCTTTTGTAGCTCTACTGGGAAATCTGGGACCAGAAGGGTGCTTGTAATCCAATTAGAGAGCAGAATTCCAATCAAAGATATCGATCCCAAGATGAGCATGACGAGAGTCAGAATTGAGTTGGCTAATTGGGCACTTTCTCGGTTTCTGTTGCTTGTCAGATAGGCTGAGTAGACGGGGATAAATGCCGCCGCCAGGGCACCCCCAGAAATGAGGGTGACAAAAACCTCGGGTAGTTGGTTGGCGGCAGTAAAAGCGTCGAAATCTGTGCTTGTTCCAAATGCGCTGCTCACCAAACGCGTTCGGATCAGGCCAGTCACCTTACCGAGTCCAAGCAGTACAATGACAATGACAGACGAACGCAGTAGGTGACGCGTGCGCTCCATGGTGCCGAATTGTATCCTTCGATGTGCTTGTGGCAACCGGCCTTTGGACGATTGAAGATTTTTCATTTGTCGGCTACGATCGGTTTACCAATGGCCGGTAAGTCAAATTCGCCACAAATCAAATGATGCCTGATATCAAGGATGTAACATTCGAGGAGAGCAACGGGCGTCTGAAAGTCGTAATCCCGGTTCGCTTTACTTGGTGGCTTTTTGGATTATATACCTTCGGCCTCATCGTGTGGCTGGCTATGTTAGTTGCAGTTCTTATCTACCTGCTGCGTGGTCTCAGTTCTAGCTTTGTCCTCACACTCATCCTTATCTTGTGGTTAATTGTGTGGTTTTGGTTCGGCCGTTTTTTATCCGGGCGATGGCAATTCCATGCAGCCAATCGCGAAATATTATTTATTGACGACGAACAACTTATTCTACGCCGACCGGTATCTATCTTTGGGCTCACCGATAGTTATGATATCCACCACGTGAGTCCATTTTATTTCAGCCAGAGACACTCCTGCCCGGCCTTCGATTATGCATTTACGCATGTCTATTTTGGCCAAAGTTTAGCCCAGGAACAGGCCTTAGAGTTGATTGACCACATGAACCAGTGGTGTTTTCCTGAGATAGTGCAGGAAGAATAATTCCAGTTATGAAGGATGAGGAAGGTGAGAGGAAAACCTATACAGTTTAACTTTCCGGAAAGCAAAAATTATTCCGACAAAAAGAGGTCTTTCTTTGAGAAGAACTTTGCCGCCAGGACAAAAAGCAGCGCCGCATAGGTCATCAGAAAGGCTGGTGCCAGGGCTTGTAATGGTGTGAAATGACCATTGATAGCTGCTTCGACAATAGCTTTGAAAGGCCAGAAAACCAAGCTCAAAGCGCTTCCTAGTGCTGAAGAACTGCCTTCTGAAAACAAATTCGCCATATCAAAAGCCAGGGTAGCCAACGCATCCAAACCCGTAGCCAGAAGAGTATTGCCAAATTGATTGAATAAATTGCTCAGCCAATCACTAAGCACATCAAGACCGCTTTGTAGATAAAGTAGCAATCCGATAGTGGCAAATACGTATACCCGTGACCATCCGGCCGTGACCAGGTCCGTGGCATGGAGGGAAAGAACGGCGAATAAAACGTTACCCGATATCCATAATGGGGGAATCAACAAATACTCCCGGAAATCAAGGCTGGGCCCATTGGCTACCAGAGCTATTAATGCGATTACAAATTGTATGATTGATGCATATAGGGTGGAAGAAAAAAATACTGCCGTTAGATATTCAATTCTACTCGGAAGACGGACGATCAAAGGAAAATGTGAGGCATTGTTTGCCCGAGCAGCAATTGATAATGTCACCAGAAATGACAGTGCAAGACCAAGCAAACCAAGCACCAAGATGTAATAATCCGGATCTGGTGTAAGCTGGCGTGGATCAAATAGAACCATGTAATAGGCTAAAGCCAGGAGAATATATAGGAGCCCGGCAAGGGAAAAAAGAAATGATCTGAAAAGATAGGCGCTAACAGCCAGAATACGCTGGTTCATTGGACTGCGGCTGCGTATATCTCAGCCAAGGTGACCCGGCTCTGTTCTATGCGGATGATATCATAACCATTACTCAAAAGAATTCTTAATACATTAGGGCGAAGAGCGATGGCGTCATAATTTAGGACAATCTCCCGATCGGATAGTTCGATATCATGATGGAGGTGCATCAATAATGATTGCAAAGTCGATAGATCCCTATTCACAAGAATGCGCGTATGAGGTCGCTCAGCCAATGCAGCTTTCATCTGATTCTCATAGTGTATGCTCCCCTGGTTCATAATTACCAGGTGAGTACAAACCTGGGTTACTTCTTGTAGTTGGTGGGAAGCCAGAACTATCGTTTTACCCTCTTGATGTAAATTGTCTATCTGCCGACATATTTCAGCCTGCCCTTCCGGATCAAGCCCATTGGAAGGTTCGTCAAGCAGAAATAATTGTGGATCACCAATTATGGCTTGGGCCAATCCCAGGCGCTGCCGCATGCCCTTTGAGCACTCTTTAATCCTCTTATCGGCCGCATACGTCAGGTCGACACGTTCTAGACTTTCAGAAACTGCTTTTTTAATCCTTCCTCGGGGAAGGTTACTAATAGCTGCAACCATATTAAGATATTCGTGAACCCGCAAGTGATTAGGGTACAGGAGTCTTTCCGGCTTATAACCAATGGTCGGCCATGCCCCCGCACTTGAACGAATAAGGCCACGATCTGGTTTCAAGAATCCGGCTATCAATTTGAAAAGTGTGGTCTTCCCTGCGCCATTTGGTCCAAGTACACCCAGGACTTCACCTTGAGGTACATCCAAAGTCAAATTATCGACAGCAACAAGCGTATGAAACCGTTTTGTGATGTTTAGAATCTCCAGCACGAGGTTTCCTTGACACGGAGATTTATGTGATATGGATTAAGAAACACCACTGTTTAGTTTACCATTCTGAGAATCATTCGACTACCTTGTTCCAGCTTGTTATAATGCAGAGCCTTGATTATCAAGTTAATCTACAAGGAGTAGATATAAGTTGGGCAATCTATCAAGGGCAGAGAGCATCATCTTAGAGAGGTTGAAAGATGGATTTAGCAGGTTTAGCTCCTTATCTAAGTGTCGTTGAGATCATCTTAGCCACTGTTTTGGTTATTCTTGTCATATTACAGGCAAAAGGTTCCGATCTGGGTGGATTTATGGGCGGTGAAAGCTCAGGTTTTCGCACGAAACGTGGAATTGATGCGACGATGCACCGCGCGACTATCGGATTTTCTATTGCCTTTTTTGTATGCACGTTTCTAACCTTCATTGCCCTTGGTCAAGTATAGAAGCCGATCCTAATCCCAAGTCCCCTCCGTGAAAATTGAGCTTCGTTGGCAACTCCTATTGGCGGCCGTTTGTGTCGCTTTTTTGATTTCATTACTCGGCTTCCAGATACAATCGTCTGGCCAATGTGCGACGCTTGTTCCTTCAACCGGAGGAAGGTTAGTGGAAGGGAGGGTTGGCCAACCACAGCATCTCAATCCTCTACTGAGTAAGTCAAATCCTATCGATCAAGAATTGGTTGATCTCCTATTCGATGGGCTCACTCGTTATAACGATAAGGGTTACTTAGAGCCAGTATTGGCGGAGAGCTGGCGAGTAAATGAAGAAGGTACCACCTATAGTTTTGACCTTCGCGATGATATCTTGTGGCATGATGGGGAGCCATTTAATGCAGATGATGTGGTGTTTACTTATGGCTTGCTTCAGAACGAGGATTTTGTATCCCCCGAATCTTTGAATGAGCTTTGGAGTTCTGTGACGATTAGTTCTACAGATGAATTCAAAGTTGATTTTATTCTACAACAGCCGTATTCGCCCTTTTTAGCCGCTACGACACTAGGAATACTGCCCGAACATCTCCTTGGTCAAGTACCACCAAGCGAATTATCTAACCATCCATTCAATCACTCACCAGTCGGAACAGGGCCATTTCTTGTGGTACCTGGAAATGACTTTCAAAGAGATGGATTTCTTCGCTTAGCCCCCAATCCTCGTTATTGGAGAGGCGGGACGGCGATGGATGCCATTGAATTTCACTTCTACCCAGACGGCGAAGCAATTATCGCTGCTTTCGAAATAGGAGAGATTCATTCCCTGACCGGCTTTAATTACGCTGATATAGAAAAATTGGGAT
>DOXE01000252.1 GCA_003519205.1 Chloroflexota bacterium | reverse complement strand
AATTACGATTCATTTACCTACAATTTAGTGCAATATTTGGGCGAACTCGGGGCCGAGATCACCGTTTTTCGTAATGATAAGGTGACTGTAGAGGAAGTTTTGGCTTTAAAGCCCGATCATATTGTGATTAGCCCTGGCCCAGGAGATCCGAATGATGGCGGTGTATCAAATGATATTATCAGAAAAATTGGTCCTACAACACCGCTTCTGGGCGTTTGTCTTGGACATCAGTGTATCGGCTATACCTTTGGCGGGCAGATTAAGCGGGCGCCACGTTTGATGCATGGTAAAGTCTCGTCTGTCTATCATAACGGCCGGGGAATTTTCAACGGCGTACCCAGCCCATTCCAGGCCACCCGATATCATTCACTCATTGTCGAAGAACCGGTACCTGAATGTCTGGAGGTTACGGCCTTTACTCGGGACGGTGAAATCATGGGTATGCGCCACCTGGAATATCCAATCGTTGGCGTTCAATTTCACCCAGAAAGCATTCTCACCGAACATGGAAAACGAATCCTGCGCAACTTTCTGGATGGTAGGTGAAGGCTGACACCCAAGGAAGACCAAAATAAATTGAGATGGAGACAATAATGGCTGTTATTCATGGATTTGAATTAATTAGAGAAGAAACCATAGAGGAATTGAACACGCTGGCCCGCCTATATCGCCACGATAAGTCAGGGGCTGAGCTGTTGTCATTAACCAACGACGACGAAAACAAGGTATTTGGAGTTACCTTTCGAACCCCTCCACCTGATTCGACGGGAGTGGCGCATATCATGGAGCATTCAGTATTAGGTGGTTCTCGGAAATACCCAGTCAAGGAACCCTTCGTCGAATTAATCAAGGGTTCGCTGAATACCTTCTTGAACGCCTTCACCTCCGCTGATTGGACGGCATACCCGGTAGCCAGTACCAATTTGCAGGATTTCTATAATCTTGTCGACGTCTACCTAGATGCCGTGTTTTATCCTCTGATTACACCATACCACCTGGATCAGGAGGGATGGCACTTTGAGCTGGTAAACCAGACAGCACCCCTCACTTACAAGGGGGTGGTATTTAATGAAATGAAAGGGGCATATTCATCGCCCGACGATGTATTTGGACGTTACAATCAACAATCACTTTTCTTCAACCATGTCTATGGGTTGGACTCCGGTGGTGCCCCACACGATATCCCAAATCTCACCTATGAAGGTTTCAAACAATTCCACCGGACATATTATCATCCGGCCAATTCTCGGATCTTCTTTTATGGGGATGATGATGAAAAAGAACGCCTTCGCATATTGGATGAATATTTAAGTGGTTTCGACTACCACCAGGTTGAATCGACGATTCCCCTTGCTCCAAGATACGATCAACCCAGATACTTCACCCACACTTACAGCGTCGATGGGGATTCACCAGATAGTAGTAAAAGCCGGCTGCAAGTCAACTGGCTCTTACCTGAAAATTCCGATCCCAGTTTGACGATGGCCCTTAGCATTCTCTCCTTTGCCCTGGTTAGTACGCCAGCGTCGCCATTGCGAAAAGCCCTGATAGATTCGGGAATGGGAGATGATTTGACCGGGGGTGGCCTTTCAGGAAGCTTGCGCGAATTGACCTTTGGTGTGGGTCTAAAAGGTATTGTTCCCACAAATGCGGATAAGGTTGAAAACTTGATCCTAAATACTTTGAGCGAACTGGCGGATAGTGGTTTTGAACAGGATATGATCGAGGCAGCCGTTAACAGTATAGAATTCCAATTGAGGGAAAATAATACCGGCCGATTCCCAAGGGGTCTAAGTCTATTGATGGCCGCTTTGGGGACGTGGAACTACGGCGGTGATCCGCTGGCCATGATAGCCTATGAGGCACCTCTTCACGCTGTTAAAGAACGACTTGAACAGAATCCTGATTACTTGCAAGATTTGATTCGTAAATACTTCCTGCAAAATCCCCATCGAACCACGGTAAGGCTTGATCCTGATCCCAAACTTGGTGAAAAGCTAGATCAAGAAGAAAAAGAGAGGTTGGCCAAAGCCAAGGCTGGAATGGATCAGGCGGAATTGAAAGCCATCATCGACAACGCAAAAGAGTTGAAACGCCGGCAAGAAACACCGGACAACCCGGAAGCCCTTGCTGCGATTCCAACCCTGACCCTGGCCGATTTGGACATGGAGAATAAGATAGTCCCAATTGAGTTGGAGAGATTGCAGGGGAGTGAGGTCTTATTTCACGATCTATTTACCAATGGCATCGTGTATCTGGATATGGGTTTTGATTTGCATGCCTTAAAGGAAGATCTGTTGCCTTTTGTCAACTTGTTTGGCAGTTCGCTCACTAAAATGGGGACTGAAGATTTAGATTATGTGAAGCTAAGTCAGCGAATCAACCAGAAGACTGGTGGGGTTTGGCACTCGACTTTGATGTCGGCTACCAGTGACGGCCGGAATGCCACGGCTTGGTTCTTGCTGCGTGGAAAAGCGACCATGGAGCATGCCCAAGACTTGCTGGATATTTTCCAAGACATCTTGCTGACGGTTAAGCTGGATGATCAAACGCGGTTTCGCCAGATAGCCTTAGAAGCCAAGGCTGGCAAGGAGGCTGGCCTCATTCAAATGGGTCATGTGGTCGTGGGCAATCGGCTGGCAGCCCAATTCAATGAAGCTGATTGGGCGGCCGAGCGTATGGGTGGCATCGACTATCTTCGCTTTCTCAATAACCTGATTCGAGATATTGAGACCGATTGGCCGGCCGTACACAAAATATTAGTTGAAGTTCACCAGGCATTGGTCAATCGTCAAAGGATGTTGCTGAACGTAACCTTGGATGGGGAGAATTATGGGTTGATAAAACCAAGATTGGAGGGTCTTGTCAGCACCTTGCCTGAAACAAATGGTTTGATTTCATCCTGGTCACCATCTTTTCAGACTTGTGATGAAGGTTTAACAATTCCGGCGCGGGTTAACTATGTTGGCAAAGGCGCCAACCTGTATGAATTGGGTTATGATCTTGATGGGTCTATCGAAGTCATCACTAAATTTCTACGCACGACCTGGTTGTGGGAAAAAATCCGAGTTCAAGGGGGAGCCTATGGTGGTAGTTGTCGTTTTGACCGCTTTTCCGGTGTTTTCAATTATCTGTCATACAGAGACCCTAATCTTCTGGGGACCATCCAAAATTATGATGAAACAGCTGAATTCTTACGCCAACTAAATTTGAGCGAAGATGAGTTGGTCAAAGCAATCATTGGAGCCATTGGGGATTGGGATTCATACCAGCTTCCCGATGCTAAAGGCTATACGTCGATGGCGCGTCACTTGATTGGTGTAACCGAGGAGAGTCGCCAGCGGTATCGCGAGGAGATCCTCTCGACGACTGCGACCGATTTCCATGCCTTTGCCGATGTGTTGGCCCAGGTAAGTCAGAAAGGGCGAGTTGTGGTGCTGGGTTCGCCAGAAGTGATCGACGAGGCCAATGAGAATGGATGGCTTGAGGTCACTAAGGTACTTTGATTTATATTCTGTGGAGAGGGATGATGTCCCTAAAAGAAGCGATCTCTAAGGTAATTCAATATCAAGATTTGGACCTGCATCAAGCCGAAGCAGCCATGGATGTCATAATGAATGGTGAAGCAACACCGGCCCAGATCGGTTGTTATCTAACGGCGCTGCGGATGAAGGGCGAGACCGTG
>DOXE01000298.1 GCA_003519205.1 Chloroflexota bacterium | reverse complement strand
TCCCTCATCTGGCGTAATAAACCATATCCGGCCGGTTCTTCGATTGATCCTCCCTGTTTTCCGGCGAGCAAATCGTCATATAGATGTAAATACTCACTGGCAGTTTGCTCAGGACTAAAAGTTTTTGCAATTATTTCTGGAGGACAACGGTAACTCTCTTCCTTGTCGAGGATGTGAATAATCGCTTTAGCCAGTGCAACATGATCGCCAACGGGCACGATTTCACCCATACCTGTCATCCGTACTGGCTGGCGAACACCGGGTAAGTCAGAAGCAACGGCCGGGACACCATTCATCATTGCTTCAATCTGCACCAACCCAAATGTTTCTGTGTTGTTGAGACTACACATNNCCAAGCAATTTATAGTGTTCTGCATGTTCTTTAAGCAATGGCTCGATCTTCCGGGCATATGTACTTTCACCAATCGCTTCAGGACTGGCGTGCAATATGAATGCGTCCGGGTGTTTTTCTAATACCGTCGGCATTGCTTGAAGCAGCACCTCAATGCCTTTCTCAGAAGCCATACGAGCAGATATGCCAATGACAGATTTGCTGGCGAGCTTATATTTATTTCTGAAAACTGCCACCTGTTTTTCTGAGGTCGGTGCCAATTCTACTGGAGGTGGAATGACGGCCAACTTTTTGCCCACGTATCTGGATAGAAACGGCGAGTGGCTACCAAAATCGTAAGTGTAGGTGACGACGACATCGGCCAAGTTCCCGGCAATTCGATTCATGGAATGAACGACTTGATCAATAATTCGGTTGAAGAAACCATCTGGCAAGCGTAGGTCGGAGTGGTAGGTGAGAATAACTGGCTTTTTGTATAATCGACCTCTGAAAGCGACACCTGGCGCATCAAATTGTGGCAGGTGTAGGTGAATGACGTCAGCCCATTGAACCTTTTTCCAGGCCAATGGGCCGAAGGTTGGCATAATGACTCCCTTGCTAACTCGGAATGCGACCGGTACGCGACGGATAGCTACATTATCTTTTATCTCAAATCTGGCCAGATCCTGGTCATATTGCGAGGTCATGACGGTCACNNTGCTTTAGAGTTAGCTCTTAGTGGTAAATCGGAAGGGTGAAGAGCTCCATAAATTCAAGGTGTTTCACTCTGTACGAGACCTTACTAAACTACGAGTAGATTGAATCACACTACCGAAGGTTTCCCCTGTCCGAGTGATCCCTATAATGCCCAATATGCCAATGATGACATAGTTCACTGCATGATTCAGGAATGCGAAAGAGGCAGCCTGGCCTTCAGGCAAGCCAAGAATACTGGCTATGGCAAATGTAACACCTGCTTCGTAGACACCTACTTGACCAGGCGAAGAGGGCGCAGTGATGCTTAAAGCGGCTATGCAAACAACAAAGGCAGCTTCAACCAGATTGGTTTCCAAATTAACCGCCCGCATCCCTATGTAATAACCAACGATAATGGGCAACCATACGACGATAGTCAGGAAAATTAACGTCATGGCACTTCTAAAACTTGTCAATACATCCAGACCCCGCAATAGATCGTCAAGCCTTCTCAGCCAGGTCTTGGTATCGAGGAATGGGATACGGTTGAGGATAAATTCGGCAACTTTAATTGCAGATTGGCGCTTATTCGCTGCGCCGCCCATCACCAAGGCGGCTAAGATGGCCAAAAGACCAGTTACCATAGCTACAGTTTTAATCTCGGGCGGCAATCGCTCCACGCCAGCGACAGTAAATGGAAAGAGAATGACGATAAATAGCAGGTCAAATATCCGTTCCACAACCATGGTTGATAAGCCAAGAGATATTGTGGCCGGCGGCACATTTCCAATTAGAACTGCCCGAGCGACATCACCCAGACGAAACGGCAGGATATTTGTTAGCATGTAGCCAATATTCTGGATGTGAAAGACGCTACTATAGGCCACATTTCCATTTTCTAGGCCACTATTGATCATATAGCGCCAACGAATTGCCCTTAGGACCAAAAAAAGTACTAGCGTCAAGGCCGCCATGGTCCAGAGCTCATATCGCGTATTTTTTAGAGCTGCCAATATCTCAGCCGGTTTGATGAACACGAAAATGGCTGCCAGGCAGCCAATACTGACTAGAATGCCTATCCAAAACTGGATTCTTTTATTTGCTGCTGTTTGTTGCATTGGCTGCCGGATTATAACAACAATGGCATAATCCACGAAGGGACCTTATCATAAATAGTAATGATGCAAAAAAGTTAAACTATGATGTAATTGGGTTAAACGGTGTGGGAGATAGGGATCAATGATAGAAAAAGGTGTTAAGATAACCCGGTGGTCTGGTGAGAAGCCCGTTACAGAAGCGGCAATCCAGAAACTGATTAGAGATGAGGATTTAATCGCTTACAAATGGTCGAATCGTCCTGGTGACGTTTACGGTGCTCATTCTCATGGCTATGGCAAGGTCATTTACGTGGTCCAGGGTTCTATTACCTTTGGCTTACCAAAGTCTGGCCAACGGATCGAGTTATTTTCTGGTGATCGGCTTGATTTACCCTACCGGACGGAACATGATGCACTGGTTGGGCCGCAAGGTGTTGTTTGCTTGGAAGCACACCGTTAGAGATAGAGATTTCATATGGAATATATTAGGCTCGGCCGTTCAGGATTAAAAGTTTCTCGGATTTGCCTAGGAACCTTAACTTTTGGTTCACCGGAATGGCGGGAATACATTCTCGAAGAAGCAGATAGCAGGCAGTTAATAAGTCGAGCGTTAGATTTCGGCATCAACTTTTTCGACACGGCTGACATGTACTCAAATGGCGTAAGCGAGGAGATAGTCGGAAGAGCCCTAAACGATTTTGCTCGAAGAAGTGATGTGATCATCGCCACCAAGACGTATTTTCCAATGAGTAATGATCCAAATGATCGGGGTCTTTCTCGTAAACATATCATTGATTCGGTCAATGCGTCCTTAAACCGCCTAGGCACAGATTATATCGATCTGTACCAAATTCATCGCTGGGATTATGAGACGCCTATCGAGGAAACCCTCGCTGCCCTCGACAATCTAGTCGCATCAGGTAAAGTCCGATACATTGGTGCTTCCAGTATGTTTGCCTGGCAATTTGCGAAGGCACTGTATCTGGCAGACCTTCATGGTTGGCCCCGATTTATATCCATGCAAAACCATTACAACCTCATCTACCGGGAGGAGGAAAGGGAAATGATTCCCCTATGCCTCCATGAAGGAATTGGTCTCATTCCATGGAGCCCACTTGCCCGGGGTTTCCTAGCCGGAAATCGATATAAAGGTGGCGGTGGTCAGACAAGCCGGGCACAAAACGATTCACTGGCTGATGAAATGTATTACAAAGATTCTGATTTTGAAATCGTCGATAGGGTTATCCAGACGGCGAATAATCACAAAGTGAGCCCAGCTCAAATCGCCTTGGCCTGGTTGCTCCACAAACCGGGAGTGACCTGCCCGATTGTAGGCATCAGCAAGATGAAACATTTGGAGGAAGCGATTTCAGCCTTGGATATCCAACTAACCGATGATGAGATGGCGTATTTGGAAGAACTATATCAGCCACGTCCAATTTCAGGTCATGAATGAATGGTAGTCTCTGATCGAGGATGAAGAGCAATTATTTGCATTGTAGATTAATCGTGCGTTTCTCAAGTTTGAATGGGACTCTAGCTGGACGACAGTCTAGTGGATTCTTATCTTCCTGAAGCTTTTTAGGGAATTGACCCAATAACGCTATGGCACTTCAAATAACGAAACCAACCCTCCTGTTGAACGAGAAGAGGGCCTTGGCCAACATCGACAGGATGGTCGAGAAAGCAACTCGCAGTGGAGTTCGGTTCAGGCCGCACTTCAAGACCCACCAGTCGGCTGAGATCGGACAATGGTTTCGTGATAAAGGGGTGACAGCGATCACCGTATCCTCCGTCGATATGGCCCTATACTTCGCCAGGCACGAATGGGCCGATATCACAATAGCCATACCGGTAAATCTTCGGCAACTTGATGCTATCGATTACCTTGCATCTCGGATCAAACTCGGGGTTGTGGTTGAATCGGTGGAGGCGGTTGACAGTTTACGACAGCAAATTGGGTCGGACCTGCAAGTGTGGCTTAAAATCGACGTCGGTTATCATCGTACCGGATTATTATGGGATGATCCTAGCTCAATCATGCAGGTTGCTAGAAGCGTCAAATCGGCGAAAAAATTGAGAGTAAAAGGCTTGCTCACCCACGCAGGCCATACTTATGGCGAAACTTCGGCCGAGAAAATTCGGGCCATTTACCGACAATCTTTAGAGCGGATGACCATTGTCCAATACGAATTGAGTCAACAAGGATACGACGTTCAAATTTCTGTAGGAGATACACCTGGATGTAGTCTAATAGAAAATTTCGGGGAAGTGGATGAGATACGGCCGGGAAACTTTATCTTCTATGACTTGTCCCAGGTCTGGTTTGGCAGTTGTCGGGAAGAGGATGTGGCTCTGGCCTTAGCCTGTCCGGTCATTTCAAAACATGCTGCCAGGAATCAAATCGTGATCTATGGAGGGGCGATTCATCTATCCAAAGAATCATTACCCGCTAATAGCCTGACAAATCACCAGGTGCCTATCTATGGAGGAATTTGCTTGATGGAAGATGGTTGTTGGTCGGGCATGTTCCAAAACAGCGCCATTATCAATCTTTCACAAGAACATGGCGTCATTGACGCCGAAGAACAACTATTTAAGTCAGTGAATGTCGGCGATCTAGTCGCAATCTTGCCGGTCCATTCTTGCTTGACTGCAAATCTAATGGGCCAGTATCAGACGCTTGGAGGTAAACAAATAGATATGATATCCAGAAACAAGTTTTCAAAGGAGAGCATCAGTGAATTTGCATGAGTATCAAGCCAAATGGCTTTTCGCCCAGCATGGCGTCCCAATTCCGAAAGGGAAGGTAGCTACGACCGGCAGCCAGGCCAGATCTATCGCTCGAGAGCTAGGCGGCCGGGTCGTCGTGAAGAGTCAAGTACTAACCGGTGGCCGGGGTAAGGCTGGCGGTGTCAAGCTGGCTAATGACCCTGATGAAGCCGAATCCATAGCCAATCAGATCTTGGGATTGGATATCAAGGGTTATACGGTGCGTAAGGTTCTTGTCGACGAAGCGGCCAACATACGTGACGAAATATACCTGGCTATTCTCATCGATCGCTCCCGTCGTTTGCCGATGATGATGGCATCTGCAGCAGGCGGCATGGATATTGAGCAGGTAGCCGCAGAGACTCCGGAAAAGATATTTCGCATTCACATCGATCCCATGATTGGTCTTCGGTCTTATCAATCCACATATGTTGCCTCGGGAATGGATCTACCACCCAAACTTTGGCGTGAATTTCATATAATTACAACCGGACTATTTGACGCTTTTCGGGCAGTGGATGCTTCTTTGGCCGAGATTAATCCATTAGTTGTCACAGGCGAAAATGGCTTGCTTGCAGTTGACGGGAAACTGTCCATTGACGATAATGCCCTATTTCGCCACCCAGAATTAGCCGAAATGAGAGACGTTGACGAGGAGACTGAATCAGAACGTGAAGCCCGTCAATATGGTCTGAGTTATATTCAGCTTGATGGGAATATCGGTTGTATGGTGAACGGAGCCGGCCTTGCCATGGCAACGATGGATGTTATCAAATTATACGGTGGCGAACCTGCGAATTTTCTCGATATCGGGGGTGGAGCCACTACCGAAAGCGTAACAGCGGCCCTGCGAATTATCCTAGCTGATGCCAAAGTAAAAGCCGTCCTTTTCAATATTTTTGGCGGTATTGTTAGGGGTGACGAAGTAGCAAATGGCATTGTAGAGGCATTGAAACAGATTGGTTCAGATATTCCAATGGTAGTTCGATTGCTGGGAACAAATGCCGAAGAAGGTTTGCAGATATTGGCCGACGCCAACATGGCAACGGCTACAACCCTCACTGAGGCAGCCCAAAAGGCTGTGGCTTTGGCGTAAAGGATTTGAAGGTAGGTATTAATAAATGAGCATCTTGATCGATCAGAACACTCGTCTACTTGTCCATGGCATTACTGGGCGGCAGGGCATGTTCCATACTGAGAAAATGCTGGCCTATGGTACAAACGTTGTTGGGGGGATCACGCCAGGCAAAGGAGGTCAATGGGTACATGGCGTACCCGTTTTCAACACGGCTCAAAAAGCGATGGAAGCAACGGGAGCCAATTGTTCGATGATTTCCGTTCCCGCTCGATTTGCGGCCGACTCAATGTACGAAGCGGCTGATGCCGGTATTCCCCTCATCATTTGTTTAACCGAAGGCATACCCGTTCAGGATATGATAGAAGTCCGGGCTTATCTTGATCGCCTGGGCGTTCGTTTGGTTGGCCCTAATTGTCCCGGATTGATAACACCTGGAAAACCTGGCCGGGCAGGTATGTCAGGCACAAAAGTAGGTATAACTCCAGGTTCAATTGTCATGCCTGGACGGGCTGGCATTGTCTCACGTAGCGGCACTCTTACCTACGAGGTGATCTACGCTTTGACTTCCAGGGGTATCGGACAATCTACCTGTATTGGCATAGGCGGGGATCCAATAATCGGGTCTAATTTTATCGACGTCTTGCGCATGTTTGAGGAAGATCCTGAAACCGATCGGGTGGTAATAATCGGCGAGATTGGTGGGAATGACGAGCAGTTGGCAGCAGCCTATATCTCAAAATCCATGACTAAACCTGTAGCTGCCTTTATAGCGGGTCGAACAGCACCACCAGGCCGGCGTATGGGTCACGCCGGTGCCATCGTCGAAGGTGCTTCGGGAACGGCCGAGGCCAAGATAGAAGCCCTCGAAGCTGTTGGCGTTAAGGTTGCAGATCACCCCGAACAGATTGTCGAGTTGATAAGTTAAGCGATCTGTGGCAGGATTTTCCCCCCAAAAACAAGAACACTTATCGCGTTTTAACTGCCTGATACACCTCGATGTCCAGAATTAAGCGAGGCTTCTCCCACGTCGATCCAGGTATTTTTGTCGTCCTGGCCATTTGTTTGTTGGCTTTATGGCCTTTTATAAGCCGGCCCAGTCTACCGTTGGAAACAGACGCTGAATTGCATATATTTCGTTTGGCGGAACTTAGCCGGCTTATCCGAGCGGGTGAATTGTTTCCGCGCTGGGCGCCCAATTTTTATTATGGCTACGGATACCCGATATTCAATTATTATGCCCCACTAACTTACTATTTAGGATTAGGCATCGACTTCATGCCGGTACTCGGGCCAGTCCAAGCCGTTAAGGCGTTATTTATCCTAGGCCTAGCTGGTGCTGGAATTGGTATGTACAGTTATGTCCGTGAACTATGGGGGAGACCGGCCGGCTTGGTCAGTGCAGCAGCTTATATTTACGCGCCTTACGTTTTATTTGTGGATCCTCACGCAAGGGGCGACTTAGCAGAATCATTCAGTTTTGCCTTATTTCCACTAGCTCTTTGGGCCATGGATCGCCTGCGCCGGCGCCCAAGCTCCTGGAATTGGCTCATTTCAATTACGCTGGTTTCTGCTGTTGTGCTATCACACAACCTCATGGCCATGGTTTTCACAACCCTCCTTGCAGGTTGGGTTATCTGGCAAATGATTATAGGCGGTATAAGGTCACCTTTCGATCATAGGTCCAATCTTGCATCATGGATCCTTCAGTTTCGTTTGTTAAATTCCTTGATCCTGGGAGTTGGAGTTGCCGCATTTTTCTGGCTTGCTCTGGTCCTGGAACAAGATGCGGTCAACTTGAGTAGCTTGGTAGGAAAAGGCGGTCATTTCGATTTTAGAAATCATTTTCTTACGGTTAGAGAGTTGTTCTCTTTGCCTCAACGGATTGACTGGGGGGCATCGGAACCGAATTTTTTACTCTCAGGCGGCCTGGTTCAATTATTGCTAGGCGGCATTGGAATCTTGGCGGTCGCGGTAGGCTGGGCCAGAAGAAGATCCCAGGGTTGGTATTTTGTCTTTGCTTCAGCCGGGCTTGTTCTCATGATCTTGCCTGTTTCAACATTCTTTTGGGAGATCCTGCCTCTCATCCAGTTTCTGCAATTTCCCTGGCGATTGCTGGGCCCCTTGGCAGCAGTTCTGGCTGTATTGAATGGGATCGGTACTGATGTTGTTTTGCAGCGCGTGGCTCCTAGAGTAAAGTTTCTTGTCCCGGCGATAGCTGTTGGTCTCATAATGATATCTTCGCTTGCACTTATCCAGGTTCCGCCATGGCCCGAGGATTTTGGTGCGACAACGGCTGCCCGTGTGCTACAGGAAGAGCTATCCGGCCGGTGGCTCGGAACAACTTCAACTGCCGATTTTGTGCCAGCCAGGGTAGATATAATGCCTAAGGCCAAAGGAGCAATGAAGGAGGCGATACTAAATAATCAGCCTATTGATAGGGTGAATTGGGCTACACTTCCTGAAGATACAGAAGTAATTACAGAGTATCTCTCTCCTTTGCATTTTCGGTATCATGTTTCAGGAAATAATGACTTTCTTTTACGGTTGTTCCTATTTGATTTTCCCGGTTGGCGGGGTACCGTCGATGGGCAGGCTGTAAAAACAGAAGTAGGAAGACCAGAAGGGTTCCTCGTCGTCCCGGTGCCCGCTGGTGAACATGAGGTCGAAGTCGAATTCGGCCAAACGCCAGCACGCACGCTGGCGGTCGGTATTAGCGGGATATCTCTATTTTTGGCGTTATTAATTGCTTGGTTCTGGTATAGAAATCCACCCGAGTTAGCGGAAAATTATGATGAAACAGGCATCGGAAATGAGAAAATGAATCATGTCCTCTGGTCACTAATTTGCATTAGCCTGGCTGTATTCCTGTTAAACGCCGTCATTATTGAGCGAGCCGGCTGGTTGCATCAAATGTCAACCGGCGCACAAGCAATTCCGGCGTCGTTTGATGTTGATGCGAAATTTGGCGATCAGATCGCGTTAATTGGATATGATTCGGCGGAAAGAACTGTGCATCCAGGCGACCAGGTTGAAATCACTGCTTACTGGAAAGCGCTACAGCCACTGGATATTAACTATCAGGTATTTGTACATCTAAAGGACGCTGAGGATAATCTTGTGGCCCAATCTGATAAATTGAATCCCGGAGATTTTCCGACCAAGCGCTGGCCTATTGACAAATATGTGCGGGATGAACACCAACTTCTGTTGCCGGCAGATCTGCCGCCGGGTGAATACCAGTTGTCGCTTGGTCTATGGGTTGTTGAAGATGGATGGCGGTTGCCACTCCTCGATAATAGTGGTGCTCAAATTAGAGACAACTTCATTTTGTCCCCCCCATTGATAGTTGAATAATTCCGGCAAGAGGATTATGAAATGAGGGTGATTGCTGGTAAGGCCCGTGGCCATAAATTGAAGAAAGTCCCAGGCGATGCCACGCGCCCCATCACGGATAGAGTCAAGGAAAATCTCTTTAATATCCTTGGCGATTGGGTCCAAGGCACCCGATGGTTGGACTTATTTGCTGGTACTGGCCAGGTAGGAATCGAAGCTTTGAGCCGCGGAGCAACCACCGTGGTATTTGTCGATAAAGCCCGGCCGGCGATCAAAACAATACAATTCAATTTACAACACACTCATTTGTTTGATGGAGCTGAGGTCCTCAACCTGGACGCTTTTGATTATCTACGACGCGAAGGTATTACACCGTATGATGTCATTTTTATAGCACCCCCCCAATATTATGAGCTTTGGAGTAAGGTGTTGCTGACCTTGGACCAACGGTTGGGTGATTACTTGTCTGCCCAGGGGATGGTGATCGTACAGATTGATCCCAAGGAATATAAAGAACAAAAGCTTAAAAGCCTGGTATTATTTGACGAACGACGATATGGTAATACGTTGTTATGTTTTTACGAAGGGGA
>DOXE01000089.1 GCA_003519205.1 Chloroflexota bacterium | reverse complement strand
CCATGCTTGATTGCTATTTTGATCACCGATTGCGATGGTCATGTTTCATCCTCCCAACAATGTGCCATAGAGCGCGTCTTGCTCGCCGCTAAAGGCCACCTCGGACGCAACGGCATAGGCCATATCCTGGTACTCATCCATTTCCCCAGGAAAACCGACGGTAGAAACAAGGGCAATGACGCTATCGCCGGCCGCAAACATCAGGACCATGCCCTCTCGCCCCGCATCCGAAACCGTCAGCCTACCGGCCTCGGTTTCCTCACTTAACGAAACGAGTTCGATATCGCTCATAACTGCTTCGCCCATAGTACGAAACATGGGCAAAAGCGATTGCAGGAAGACGTCAGGAGGGGCATCATAGGCGAAGTTGAGGTTTCTCAACTCATTGGTCTGGAGCAATCGATAGGGTATGAAGCCAACATTCATGACGAAATCACCTGGCTCAACAGTGCTGTCGTCTTGATAGCGGGCTAGAGCTTCCTCGCTGTTTGCCACGACAAAGGCGGCGCCCGGCAGTGTTTCCTCAGAGCTCCAACCGGCCGGAACTTTTAGGCTGAAGAATTCCGTGGTCGAGACATATTCCTCCATATCAGTTGTCGCTATGGCCGGCGCCTCTGTAGGAGTTGGTTCGACATCTGACATTGCTTCCTCCGTGGGCACCTCCGTCGGTTCCTCGGCCGGCGCTTCCGGCGCTGTTGCGGATGGTTCTGGTTGCGCCGTCATCTGCAGCTCCGCCTCCAATGTCGACGCCGCCTCGTCGATCTGCTCCGCCTTCTGGCAGGCTGCCAGGGCGAAAAGTGTCACCACTAAGACAGCCAGTGCGAGCACTCTCTGCAACAACTCCTTGCTTCTCATGATTCCTCCTTATCCTTAAACCACTGCTCCGGCTTACTTAAGCTGTTAAGTGAGTGATGGCAAGAATAAAACTTGCCACCACCTGCGATTCCGACAGCGAGTTCGCTATTCGATGGGCGTCAAGACGTCGACGGCCGGGAAGAAGAGCGTCTCAGCCAGCGCATCCATCTCTTCGCCTGGCGCGGCCATCAGCACCAGGTAGGCAGCGTTTTCTGTCTCGGCCAGGGCCAGCGCCATGGGCGCCATCGGGCTTTCAAGCTGGTACAAGCTCCAGCCCAGCGCGGCCGATTCATAACTATCCATGGGCTCGGCCGGCAATTCGGAGACGCCGAAGTTAGCCAGAACTGACAAAGCCAGGGATTCGGCGCTTTCACCTGGAGCGGATAGTTGAACGATCACCGTCGGATCTGCTTCTGGGTTGCCCCGCACATAGACGCCCGGCTCCAACTCGTTCCAACCTGAGGGTACCAGCCCGCTGATCCCTAAATCATCGTTGGCGAAGGGAACCAGCTCAATCACTTCATAGGCCGCTACGATGTCGTCCAGCGTTTGCTGTAGATCCTCGACCGTTAGCCACAGCCCGCGCACCATGACGCCCGCTATCTGTTCGCTGTTGGTTATGTCATCGAGTGGATTGGCGCTTAGCAGGACCAGGTCCGCGCGTTTGCCGGCCTCAATCGTGCCCCATTCATCCAGTTCGCCCATGGCGATAGCCGAGTTGCGGGTGGCCGTTTCCAACGCCTGATAGGGTGTCAGACCGGCGTCGACAAACAATTGAAGCTCATCGTGAAGCGAATAGCCGTACACCGGGCCGCCTTCAAACGTCGAATCGCTGCCGGCCAGTATCATCACCCCACCATCAAAAAGGGCTTTGGTGAGCTCCAGGCCAAAGGCCCTGATCTTATTGCGGTACGCCTCATCGGCAAAACCGATCCCCGCAACCGTATAGAAAACATTCGTATCGGGATTGCTCAACATGGCCATGACCTGCGACGAGTAATATTGATATTCCGGTCGTTGCAACGTTCCTTCCAGGTCTTCATATTGATCGAATGACCATTCAGGTGTGATCAATGTCGGCGCGAAGGGCATGCTGTTTTCGAGGATCATATCTATCAAGATCGGCAAATTCTGTTCCACCAACAGCAAATCATCTTCGTGCCGGGCTGGAAGGTCATAAACGGCTTCTTGTGAGAGAAACGGATAGAGTTCGGTTGCGTGTTGCGCCTCGGCGCCGGAATTGATGTAATGTTCAGTGCGCACCTCATCCGAAATATGCCCTTTGACCGGGAGTCCTAGCTCGTTCGCTGTGGCCACGATGCAATCGAAGGACTCAAGGGGCAGCCCAAGGTTTGTTTTTACGAAGTCGGCACCCAACTCGCGCGCAGTGTTCACAAATTGGCGTGCATCCTCACAACCCGTAACCGTGCTAGGACCTAAATCAACCACGAAGAAGGGAGCCACCGCATGGTTTAATTGGTCGATTGGGGCGACGAGGGGTGCAGATAAACCGTTTACGCTGGGTCCAATATAGAGGCGCGGCCCTATCTGTTCGCCGCTATCAATTGCCGCTTTTTTCTCGAAATCCTCTGGTGTGGCGTTGAATACGCGCACGGTCGTCACGCCGTTTGCCAGATAAAGTGCCAGTGCAACCGGCATGCCATCCGGATGGGAGTGATTATCGGTCAGACCGGGGATTAAGTATTGTCCATTGGCATCAATCACTTGTGTGCCATCAGGAATGGCAACTTCATTCGCCGGACCCATCGTCGTAATCCGATCGCCTTCCACGACGACGGTATGGCTTTCGAGAATACGCTCGCTGTCCATCGGGATGACATTGACATTGACGAAGGCAACGATATTTTCGCCTTGTGCGGAAGCGGTGATATTGGTTAGCAGCATGGCAATGACCAACGTTAAGCTCAGTATATGACCCATCATTTTGATATCGTATTTCATTTTTTTAACCCTCATTACCCTTGCCCTGAATTCGCGATGAGCGCCATCAATTCATCGGCCGTGACCGACACACTGATTGAATCCACGATATCGCGAACAGACTCCTCGAAATTGGTGTATTCACCCGTTGGCGCGGCCACTGAAATAAACGCGACCACCCGATCAGAATACATGGACGAGATCAATGCGCCTTCCTGGTCGGGAGTAGCGATGCTCATCTGGGCGGCATTAGAGGTATTCTCCAGCTCTAAACTCTGAATCTCGCCAACTTGCGTATCTTCCTGCTGGGTGATAAATAATCCGGAGTCGGGAACGAATTGCAGGGCTTCTTCGGCCGTATTGCCCATATGCAGGCCGTAATCGGCCAGCATGTTCGCGGGCAGCAACGTAATATTGATACGGACATCGCCAGAGTTGGAGAGGATGGCCCGGCCGGGGCCTGTCTCCTCAACTGACCAGCCATCCGGATAGACAAAGCTGAGTGAATCGTCTGAAGTGGTGAAGGATATCATATCATGCTCCGACTCAATGACTGATTCATGGGTTGGCTCAGGGGTGGGGGGGACGGGCGTAGGCTCGGGGGTCGGCGGAACCTCGGTTGGTTCTTCCACTTCCGTGGGTTCTGCTGTTGCCTCCAGGGTTGCCACTGCCTCGTCCAACTGCTCCTCATTTTGACAGGCTGCCAGGGTCAGAAGCACGATTAAGAGAGCCAGCAAGGTCAGTCTACCGGGTGCAAATTGGATGTTATTCATTGATTCTCCTCTCTGTTTATGGATGACAGTCGAGACCTCTTAGGTGCCGGACACCTAAGAGGTCTTAGTTGCTATTCATTTGGCATAAAAGCCATGATCGCCGGAACCAGCAGCCCATCGGCGAGGGCGTCGAATTCATCGGCGGCCGCTCTCAGCACNNTTTCTGGCAAAGCCGCGACGCCCAGATTGGCCAGGACTTCGCCAATGAATGCCTCACTATTGTCGGTAGGTGCAGCTAACTGACCGAGAATAGTGGGATCTACCGCCGGGTTACCGCGTGAATAAACACCAGGCAGGAGTTCTTGCCAACCGGCCGGGATAACTGTGCTAAAGCCTGCTTCTTCATTGGTGAAGGGTTCCAATACAATCTCGCCGCCACCTTCGCCAGGGATAACGAAATCGATGGTCATTTCATCAATGCAACTTCCATCCGGTGCTGTGGTCGGGTCGATGAGGAAGGCAACAGCGACACCTGTGGGGCATTCGACACCATCAATGCTCACAACATGCCCCATACCAGGGAAGATATAAGGACCAAACCCATTCGACAAATCTTCCATGACTTCGTAAGGTGAAGTTGAAGGGGTTGCAGGGTCGTTTGTACTACCCAGTACAAGTGTTGGAATGTCACTGATGAATGGTTCTGCTGAACTTGCAGGTGCAACGCCAGACTCCCATTGTTCGCAGAGTGTGAATACATGTGAAGCCAGCATGGTGCCATGGAGGAAGAAATCGCCTACATCAGGATGATTTTCTGCACTGGCAATGAATTGTTCCTGACTACTGTAGGGCAGTTGACCGTTACAATTGATTGAGTAGAATACACCCCAATTCATGAGTTTGATAATGAGAATGCCATTACTCATAACAGGTTTAAGCACATCGTAATTGCCATCGTTTAGTTCATAGACAATTTGGGGAATGCTGCCGTAATTGGTGTGCGAATATGTAATGCGCCATGCCCAAAATCCCAGAGTGACCTTATCCACAACTACAGGATATTCTTCGCCTGTGAACATATCTTCTGCTGTGATCGTAACAGGTTCTGCATCTACGCGATCAAGAATACTAAGCCAGACTTCGCGCAAGTTCGGGAATGCAGCGTTACAGGCTTCATCGGCGGCACAGTCAACAAATGCTTGATTAAGGGCATCACTGGCAGCACCGGGCCAGATTTCAAATCCATCATTTGGTCCTTCCACAGCATCAAAGACTAGGCTTCGAATTGTCTCAGGGTATTTCCGTGCCACTTCCTGAGCAACAGTCGTACCATAAGACTCACCGTGTAGATTGACCATATCGTATCCAAGTGCAATACGCATATCGTTCACATCTTCAACAATTTCCTTCGTTGTAAACATGCTAAGATCAACAGTTTCCGCTAAACTTTGTGAACAGGCTACACCTGCTTCCAATTCTAATTGTTGGGCTTCATTGTGGGTTATCTGCTCACCATTCACTTCAAGATCGAGATTATCAATCATTACATTTGCAAGTTCGGGACAATTCAACGCAGGTTCTGATATGCCATTGCCGCGCTGATCAAAGACAATTACATCACGGTTCGTAGCTGTGAGGTCTGCATAAGGTCCGTATTCACCAAAACCAAAGAAAGTCAGTACACCACCACCGGGTCCACCGTGCAGTTGAATTATGGGGTCAGGTTCAGGATTGCCACCAGGGGCGCGGAAAATCGCCGTAGCCAATCGGACAGAACGCCCATCCGGTTTGCTGCGATCTTCCGGCACAACCAGATATCCACAGTCTACAGGCTGACTCGCCGGCACGTCGAACCAGCAGTCGGTTGGTTCGAAGACTGGCTCGTAGGCAGCAACTGACTCTGCGGTCGCCGTGGGGGTGGGCGGGACGGGCGTAGGCTCCAGTGTCGGCGGAACCTCGGTTGGTTCTTGCGTTGGCTCTTCCACTTCTGTGGGTTCCGCTGTCGCTTCCAGGGTTGCTACCACTTCGTCAAGCTGCTCCTCGTTTTGACATGCTGCCAGGGCTAAGAATAATGCCAATAAAACCAGCAAGACGAGTCTACCGGCTGTAAATCTTGTGTTTTTCATGAATCCTCCTCTTTTTCTACTCGATTAACGGATAGCAGGGTCAGGCCCAGGTCTCGAATCCGGCTGATCAAGCCATACAAGGCCGCCTCATCGCGAATATGGCCTTGGATAACCGTCTGGACAGGCGAGGTCGATTCGTCAACCGTCAGGGTCATATCCTCAAACCAGGAGGCAGACTCCCGGCCGAGACGCCCATCTACCCGCAACTCATAGAGTTTGGGCGTGTCGAAGGACTGGATCCTGAAATCGTCGGGGTTATTGCTCATCATCTACACGTGACTCTGTCCATATCTGTGCCGGTCACAGCCTAGCAAGGAAAGGTATACCGAGTCAGTACCCAAAAGGATACTATTTGGCCTGAAGAGGTATATTCTTGTTTTTTGAGGGGGATTACTTAAAGGAAGACTGCCTGCTCATTCCCATTTGTAGCGGCTCAATATGCAGTATTCTTTAAAGCCTAGCCGGTGGTAGATGCCCTGGCCTAATGGCGAGGCGTGGAGGGGAACAATGTGATAACCTGCTACCCTGGCCTCATCGAGGGCTACCATGGTCATCGCCGTGCCAATGCCTTGCCGGCGCGCTTCAGGGATTGTGCCAACCCCATAGAGGCCGGCCACACCGGCCCCAAAGAAAAGTGAGGCAGTGGCCACAGGTTCGCCCGCCAGATAACCGACGAACAATTTGCGGCTATCTACCGCGCCGAGCAAATCCACTTCAATGCTGTAGAAGGCATCGGCCGCGTTTT
>DOXE01000188.1 GCA_003519205.1 Chloroflexota bacterium | reverse complement strand
CATCATGACTATTTGGTGGACTATCGGTGCGTTCATTCTCGTTTTAACGCCCATCATTCTGATACACGAATTGGGTCACTTTGTGGCTGCCCGGCTTTCTGGAATCAAGGTCGAGGAATTTGGACTCGGTTTCCCTCCCCGTGCGGTCAAGCTCTTTAAGCGGGGTGATACGATTTATTCGTTAAATTGGATTCCAGTTGGTGGTTTTGTTCGCCCTGCAGGCGAAGACGACCCAACAGTTGAAGGCGGTCTGGCAGCAGCTTCCAAAAAGGCTCGCCTTTTTACACTGTCGGCTGGCGCTGGTGCAAATTTTCTCTTTGCTATCGTCTTGCTTTGGATTGCTTTTATGATTGGACCACCCCGTTACCGACCTATCGTGGACGATGGGATGGTGGATTCCCCTGCTATGGTTGCTGGCATGATGGCGGGCGATACCATCCTTGAGATCAATGGACGTGAAGCCGATAGTTCGGGGGTCGTTAGAGAAGAAGTCTATGCCAATGCTGGCCAGCCATTAGAAGTAGTTGTTTTTCGCGCTGGTGAAGAAATTACACTGATCATGACACCACGATCGCCTGGAGAATATACCGAAGGCCAGGAAGGACCAACAGGTATTCGAATCGCCGATCGGGCGACAGGAGAGAAGATCCCAAGCGATCCAATCACTTCCCTAAAACAAGCTGGTCAAACTATTGTAGATGTCATCTGGGGTACTTTGCGCGCCCCTATCATGTTGATTCAAGGTCAGATTACAGCCAACGAGGCACGACCAATTAGTGTGGTTGGCATCAGCCAGCTCGCCGGCCGGGCCGCCGAAGAAACGGCAACACAACGGGATTGGTTCCCTTTATTGTGGTTTGCGGCGGTAATTAGCGTGGCTTTAGGCTTCACCAACCTATTGCCGATACCAGCCCTTGATGGAGGCCGGATAACATTTGTTTTGGTCGAAGCCGTACGGGGCCGGCGGATCGAACCGGAAAGAGAAGGTATGGTTCACCTAGTGGGCATGCTTGTTCTACTTGGTTTGATGGTTTTAATCATAATTCAGGATATCGTTAACCCGATCATTCCGTTCTAATTTGTTAAAAATCTGACTTCAACATTTGCATACCGCAAATGCAGAGAAAGAGATTAGGGATTGGCCAGCGATCTCTAATCTTCTTTTTTGAGAGAAATATGATAAACGAAAACAAATATACAATCGAAGATGTCATGAACTCGCTCAGAAGCGACCGACCGATATCTATTCCGATGTTATTCCAGCTTTCAGATCTTTCACCCGACGAATTGGACCATTTTTGTACAGAGTGGTCGGGAATCGAGGAAGAACGACGACGAGTCATCATCCGTCACCTGGCCGATATCAGCGAGGAAAATTTCCAGGTAGATTTTTCTGAGGTTTTCAGCCATTGTCTGGCAGACGAGGCGCCATCAGTCCGCATGGCTTCTCTGGATGGCTTATGGGATACAGACCGTTTGGCCTTGATAGATCCAATCATCAGGTTGATGGAGTCAGATGCGGATACTGAGGTTAGATCCTTAGCAGCGGCTACACTCGGTCATTACGTTTTGATGGGTGAATGGCAGCAAATTCCATACGAAAACATCTCGCCAATCGTTGAAAGATTGATTGGCCAGATAGATTCCGAAGAAACGCCTCAGAGTGTAAAACGCGCGGCACTGGAATCGTTGGGAGCGGCTTCTCATTTACGTGTATCTTCACTTATTGAACAGGCCTATGACGAAGGCGATCCAGATATGCAGATCAGTGCCGTGTTTGCCATGGGCCGAAGCGCAGACGCGCGATGGTTGCCGATCATCATCGATGAGATGCTTAACCCGACGATGGAGATGCGAATCGAAGCGGCTCGAGCGGCTGGTGAAATTGGGAGCAGCGATTTCATCCCTAATCTGGCCGAATTAGTTTGGGATGAAGAATTAGAGGTGCGACTGATGGCTATTGCTGCCTTGGGACAAATTGGTGGCGACCTAGCCGAACAGGTCCTACAGGATCTGGTTATAGATCCAGAGGCGTCAGACGTGCATAATGCGGCCATTGAAGCGATTGAAGAAATGGGCTGGTTAGACAGTGATATTGACTTATCATTGTTTGACTGGGAAAATGATCTGGATAATGACGCGTTTCCCAGTGCATAACCGGCGGACTTAGTGAGCGGTTTTTTCAACGTATTCTTTCAAAACATCCTTCCCATATTCCTCGTTGCTTCGATCGGGTATGGATTAAGAAAGAGGTTAGGCTTAGATAAAAAAACGCTTTCTAGCCTATCTTTCTACGCCTTCTCGCCCGCCCTTGTCTTTACTACTCTGGTAAATTCTGGTTTGCCAGGATGGGAGCTCCTGCAGTTAGGAGTTTTTGCAGTTGCTGTCACGTTAATGATGGCTATGGTTGCCTTCATGGCAGGCAAGCTAATGAGACTGCCACGAATTGATATTGTTGCTTTAATTCTGGTGGTCATGATCGTCAACAGTGGTAACTATGGTCTTACCCTTAACCAGCTTCGTTTTGGGGAGGAAGGTCTCGCCAGGGCTTCAATCTATTTCGGGATCAGTACGATATTGGTGTTTACATTAGGCGTCTTAATCGCCTCAATGGGACAGGCTAGCTGGCAAGATTCTCTAAGGCGTCTCGTCCGGTTGCCAGCCCCCTACGCGGTGTTATTGGCCCTTATCGTGTATTCATTGTCTATTCCGATTCCTTCACCGTTGATGCGCAGTATTGAAATTGCGGCCGCCGGCGCGATACCGGTGATGCTCGTCGTGCTGGGCATGCAAATTGCCGATTTAAAAAGCATAACCAGGGTGCGGTTGGCAATCCCGGCGTCGATGATTCGGTTGTTAATTGGACCTGTCGTCGCTGTTTTAGTGGCTGGCTTCATGGGTTTACAAGGTTTAAGTAGGGCTACGTCGATCATCGAAGCTAGTATGCCAACGGCCGTCATAACCACTATCTTGGCCACTGAATTCGACGTTCGCCCGGGATTGGTCACTAGCACAGTAGTATTGTCAACTCTGCTCAGTGCAATTACACTACCCTTGGTGATTACGCTGCTTAGCTTGTGAACAAGGGAGTCTTGATCTTGGCAGAATACAAATGGCATTCTGACCACTATAATCCTATTGCTTTAATGCCCTCTCTTTATAAATCCCGGCCATCCCGCACCCTTCGTGCCATAACGAAATTCTTACCCATCATAACCTTGATTCTGCTAACCTTGTTTTTCCCAAACATGGTATATGGGCAGGAAGAAATGCCAATTACTGCGAAATCAGAAGTGGATTATCGTTATGGACAGATCATGCGCTTCAGATTATCAGCCCAGAGTGAGGTGCCCATTGAAAATGCAACCTTGTTTGTACGTGCACCTGAGTTACCGAATACGCTGACAACTGAGGTGGAAATCAACTCCAAAAAAGAGATTCAAATTGAACAATCCCTCGATTTAACCCAGTACCGTCTGGCTCCATTTACCACCGTCACTTACTGGTGGCTTGTAGAGGACAAAGATGGGAATGCTGTCACATTGCCTGAAGCCCATATTGATTACGTCCATGACCAATATACCTGGGAAAAGCTTGAAAAAGACGGCATGGTTGTGTTTTGGACAGGTGATGATGCCAGTGTTGGTCAGGCGGCGATGGATGCCGTTGTCAAGGCATTACCTCGCCAACAAAGTTACATTCCTTTTGAGCCACCAAATCCTCTCCGGATCTATGTCTATCCTTCGGCTGATGACTTACGGGCTGCATTACGATTGACAGGGCGGGATTGGGTTGGCGGGCATGCCCATCCCGATCTGGGCGTCATCCTGGTTTCGGCGACAAACCCAAGAACGGCCGCAATTGAGTTGGAAAAGACCATTCCGCATGAACTAAGCCACATGTTACTCTATGAGGCAACTGGTGCGAATTATGGGGCTATCCCGATTTGGTTCGACGAGGGTCTGGCCACCTTATTTGAGGAAGCGGCCAACGGCGATTACGAGACTATCCTGGAAGAGGCGGTAATTACAAATAGCACGATACCCTTTGCCGAACTGTGCCAATCTTTCCCGACAGAGAGCAGTAAAGCGCTGATCGCTTATGCCCAAAGTTCATCATTCATCCGCTACATCCAGGCTGAATACGGAAACTTTGCCATTTTGCAGATGATACGAGCTTTAGCTGATGGCGCTGATTGCCAGTCGGTAACGACCAGAGCGATCGACCGGACATTGGAGGAATTGAACGAGGAATGGCTAGAGGATTTGTCACCCCAATCTTTCCCAGAACGACTCTGGCAACAGGGTGGCATATGGTTGGTGGCCGTACTGGTCGGTTTTTTCTTGATGAGCTTATTCTTCTTCGGCTTGCCCAGATCGAAGTCTTGACTCCATTATCCTTTATCGAAAGCGTGCATGGGTAAGCTGCACCTGAGATCGCCTTTTTTATTGTTGATTCTCCAATCCGGAGCAACTTGTGATGGTAGACGACTCATTTGACCGTTTGTATCGTGAAGGGTCGCAGTTGTTACAACAAGGCCAGCCGGCCGAGGCATTGCCGCTATTAGTTAAAGCCCATAAGCTTGTTCCTGACCATGTTGATGCAGGCATTAACCTGGGAGCTGCTTATATTTTGTCCAAACGGTTTAAGCGTGCCGTCGAAGTGTTAGAACCCATGAGAGAATTTGCAGCCGACAATCCGATGTTCTGGACGAATTTGGGGGCTGCTTATCTTGGGAATCCAGTTCTGGCACGAGATGAAGATCAGCAAAAGGCGATTAAGGCTTTCCAGCACGCCCTCGATATTAATCCAATCGCTCCAAACGTGGCCTATAACATCGGCCTAATCTACCGTGACCGCAAAGAATATGATGATGCCAAATACTGGTTCGATCGAGCCCTGAAAGCGGATCCCGACGATGCACATGCACGTCAAATCTTGGAGAAGTTGAGGGGATTGGATAAAGAATGAAGTGTAGCGAACGGACGCCGTAATATCGATGCATGTGTTAAAATTGAAATATGACGGCTGAAATTATAGTCATAGGTGGGGGTCTTGCCGGATGCGAGGCGGCCTGGCAAGCGGCCGAACTTGGCATCCAGGTGAAACTATTCGAGATGCGGCCAGAAAAGACGACGCCAGCCCACGTCTCCGAAGATCTGGCAGAGTTAGTGTGCAGCAATTCACTGGGTTCGGTCATGCCATACAAAGCGCCTGGCCTGTTAAAAGCTGAGTTAAAGGGATTGGGATCCCTGATCCTCTCTTGTGCTGAGGCCACGGCCGTGCCGGCTGGCTCGTCATTGGCAGTCGATCGCCAGCTTTTTGCCGAAATGGTCACCGAAAAGTTATCGAATCACGATAACGTCGAGATAATCCGTCAGGAGGTGACAGAATTACCCGATACTCCTTGTATCGTCGCCAGTGGACCGCTGACCTCCAGCCCCTTAGCACAAGCTATCGACCAGCTCTCTGGACAGGGTTACCTGTATTTCTATGATGCCCTATCGCCTATCGTCAGTTACGAATCAATCGATATGGACATCGCCTTCCGGGCTTCTCGTTACGAAGAAGGCAGCCAGGTGGATGGCGATTATATTAATTGTCCGATGACAAAAGCTGAATACGAGGCCTTTTACGATGCTCTGGTATCGGCTGAGCAAATTACGCTGCGTGACTTTGAACGTGAAAACGCCAACTTTTTCGAGGGCTGTTTGCCGATAGAAGTGATGGCCAAACGCAGCAAGGATTCCATCAGATTCGGTCCCATGCGCCCTGTGGGCCTCCTGGATCCTCGAACCGGAA
>DOXE01000191.1 GCA_003519205.1 Chloroflexota bacterium | reverse complement strand
AGGTCGTCAATTGATTGAATGGTCATTTCACAATCGCGTAGATCATTGGACGGCGACCGGTTTCTGCGTACAGATACCTGGAAAGAGAACTTTCAATTCTCTTGCACAATTGGTCGCGATTGCGGCCGCTGGCCTTGATAGTATGAGCAATATTATCCTTTGCCCCTTCTAATATCTCTTCTGCTTCTTCAAGATANNAAAAACATAACCGCCTGGAATTCGAGGACCTATGGTCAGCGACTGTTCATCCAATTCAAGAACGGTTCCATTTTCAACCACAGCAATGTTATCCTTGTGAATTCCCATCTCTTCAGCTAGTTTCCCGTGAGCTTTTAAATGGCGTAATTCACCATGAATAGGCACGAAAAACTTTGGTTTCACTAAGTTAATCATTAGTTTCATCTCTTCCCGGCTGGCATGTCCGGATACGTGGACATTGGCAATGCCTTCATGGAGAACGTCGGCACCTCGTTGTAGCAATCGATTGATGATACGGTATATCATCTCTTCATTTCCGGGAATGGGGTGAGCTGATAAAACCACGGTATCGCCTTCCTCAATGTTGAGCTTGGCGTGTCGGCCGTGCGCCAAACGGCCCAAAACGGCAGTGGGTTCTCCTTGGGAGCCGGTGGCCATGATCACTACTTCTTCAGGGGGGTAACTATTTGCTTGGCTGATGTCGATCAACAGGTCATCCGGGATATCGAGATAACCTAGTTCACGGGCTATTTTTGAGTTATCTCGCATAGAGCGTCCGGTGATGGCCAACTTACGGCCGTGGTGTGCTGTGGCATTCGCCACTTGTTGAATTCGAGAAACGAGAGAAGCAAAAGTCGCGACGATGATGCGACCATGGGCATTCCTGAATAGCTCGTCGAAAGCCTCGGTTATAACTGCTTCTGATGGTGTCCAACCCGGCCGATCGGCGTTGGTGCTATCGGCTAATAAACAGAGGACACCACGTTGAGAGAAGTCAGCCAGCTTTGCGAAGTCCGGTGGCCAACCATCAACTGGCGTGTGATCGAATTTATAATCGCCGGTGTGAACGATGAGGCCAACTGGTGTGGTAATTCCAAAGCCCACGCCATCCGGGATGCTGTGGGCAACGTGGAAAGGCTCAATTGTGAAGGAGCCAATGTGAAAGACGTCACCTGCTTCGATGATTCGAAGCTCAACGTCTTGCCGTAGCTTTGCCTCTCGCAATTTGACCTCAATCAATCCCGCGGTCAGACGAGTTGCATACATTGGCGCATCGATTATGCGCATCAAATGCGTTAGTGCCCCCACATGATCCTCATGACCGTGAGTGATCAATACGGCCCGGATCTGATGAGTTTTATTAAGTATGTAATTGTAGTCGGGTATGATCAGATCAATTCCCAACATATCGTTTTCCGGAAACATGATGCCAGCATCGACGATGATAATCTCATCATCATATTCGAAGATGGTCATGTTTTTTCCGATTTCCCCTAGCCCTCCAAGAGGAACGATCCTAAGTTTCGATGTCATGTTTTTCTCCACAAATTCGCTTCAAGCATAGTAAAAATGGGGAGGCTCATCCGGCAAGCCCCGCCATTTAGTTCTTACATAAGGGGCGAGGTATCTCCAAGCCAATTGTAAATTGGCCAGGTCCTTCCCTCCAGTACCTTATGAATTGTTTATAATATTCCAAACTAGTACAATGAGTACAATCTGTACGATGATTAATATCGCCGTGTAAAACCATAGCGCTTGGCGCATTTGAGCATCGCTTCGCTGGGCTTGAACGCCAGATGCTACGATCGGTGTAGATTTGGTCTCTAACTCAGCTTGCTGCTCCCCAATTCTTAAGACAGCTACACTAATATTATCCTCCCCACCTCGATCATTTGCAAGCTGAATGAGTTTTTCTGTCGCCGTGGATGGTGACAGTTGGCTCACGATAGAAGCGATCTCATCGTCCATGACGTGCCGTGTAAGACCATCACTACAAAGGACGATTTGATCTCCTATTTCTAACTCAACTTCAAAAATGTCGATTTGTGGGGAATTTTCGGCGCCTAGACTGTGCAGGATGACGTTTTTACGGGGATGATTCAAAGCCTCTTTTTCCGTAATCGCACCTTCTTCTACCAGACGAGCAACCAGACTCTGATCTTTAGTTACCTGTTGTAGAACACTGTTACGCAGATGATATGCACGGCTATCGCCTACGTTGGCAATGGTTGCCTGGCCATTGTGGAACACAGCAGCCACCATCGTCGTCGCCATTCTGTTGCCAGGTTCAAGCACAGTTACCATGTGCCGCAATTCAGTATTGGCACTTTGCATGGCCTGCCGCAGTCGCTCACCCCAATCGGCCGGTTGATCATTAACCAAGTAATGGTGAATGGTCCGCTCCGTTGCGTACTCGCTCGCAACTTCTCCCTTATCCGCACCCCCAACACCGTCTGCAACTATGTACAACCAGCCGTTTCTAGATTCTTCACCCGCCGATTCGGGTTCTTCGCGGGCAATAAAATCCTCGTTGTGGTCTCGAACGTGACCCTGATCCGTACGCATAGAGGCATCAATGTGCCCGATGCTGAACATGGAATTAATATATACTTAATCACCTGTCAGAGCAACATGGCGCAGCCGTTTTGTTAACCGTCAGGTACTCTTGAACCAAACGGTAACACGGGACAGAATTGTTGAAGAGTATGATTAATTCGGAACAAAATGTTACCGCCGGGCGTCTATAAGGCAAGAGTGAACCTAATGAAAAAATATTTCGCGTTCGTTATCCTGGCTTTATTCAGCTTATGGGGTTGTGCGCCAGGCCATGAGCCGCTTACTAATATACCATCCGATAAGATCGAACCCATCAGTTCTGTACCTGCGCTGACGAAAGTGGTTGAGACGGCACCCAATGTGGCCGTTCCAGAGGAAATAGAAAGCGCAACAATGCTTGCNNCGGAGGAAATAGAAAGCGAAACAATGCTGGCCAAACCTTATCCAACGCAAACTGAGCAAGCTAATGTGTCGGCTCCTACCGACCAGGCAATGACAGCAATTGCTCCGTCAGGTGTGATCGACCTCAGGGATATCAACCAGGACCAGGTAACCGAAGGTGGGGGAGAATTGATCGAACTTCCTGCGCCAGGTGTTCCGAATGCCAGCAAACATCTTATAGAAACAGCCAAAAATGACTTGGCCAAGAGGCTTGATGTAAATTTGGATGATGTGACTCTCGTCGCCGTAGAACTGAAGGAGTGGCCCGACGCTGGCCTGGGCTGCCCAGCCCAAGATATAGATTATCTCATGGTCCTGGTCGATGGTTTTCAGATAACTCTGGGGGTTGATGGCGAAACATATTCATACCATACAGACATGACCGGAAAGGTCATTTTGTGTGAAGATGGCCAACCGGCTGATCCGTAATATTTTATCTGTAGGGTAACTGCTCGATTCCGAATAACTTGGCCAAAATCTGTAGAAACATTAGAAAATTGCCAGGATTGGGCCATTCCGGAAAATCTATTATTTAAAACGCCCGGCGTCTCTGCCTCTCCTCCAGCTCGTCGGCAACTCGATTAGCCAGACGATTCATCCACCAATTCCCGATGGTCCGGACCAAAAACAACAAAGTGATGATCGTTAAAGCTACCCGAAAGAGGTCGCGCCTTTGTCCGACGGGTACCATGTCTTCGAGCATTTTGCGCGTCACCCCGGCCGCAAATTCAAGTTCTGAGGGGGGGGCGACCGGGGTCACATCACCTTCCTCCTCACCCCGCATTCTTGCTTCAATTTGTGAATCCAAAGACTCAAGGCTTTGGCGAATTAATGCCTGTGTCGAGCTTTCTATCAGGCGCTGGCCAACGCTGGCCAGCCGGCCGCCTACCTGGGCATCGCCACCGTATGATAGAATCGTCGATCCACCATCCTCACTCAGCTTCAGATCACCTTCACCCTTTACGAAACCAGGAGCTCCTTTCCCATCGACAAGAATATGGCATGATTCCGGTGGGTTAAAATCGCTCAGCTTCACGCTGCCGCTGAAAATCCCTTGTACTGGCCCAATCCGAATTTTCATGGTGGCCCGATATTCGTTATCAGCTACTTTTTCAAGGTTTTGAACACCGGGTAAAGTGTGGGCCAATACCTCCGGATCGAGCATCGTTGGCCAGACAACTTCTTGTGGAGCCGCAAATGTATATGTTCCTTCAACTTTCACGATCTTTGCCTCCCAAAAATGTTCATATGACAAGAAGCCATTTTAGCCTTCGGATTGGTAGGTTGTCCTCTTCAAAGTCCCAATAACTAGCTGAATGTATCGCCACACTGATCATTGGACTGAATGATCTAGATTGGATGTCTATTCTGACGATTGAGCCGTTTCTGCCGGTGCAATAACGTCAGTTTTGTCTAATTTGGCAAACAGATCGTCCAGACGGTTGCTCAGCTCTAGGAGATCGTCCCTGGTCGGGACCCCCCGATTAATCAAGAGTTGTTCCAACTCCTCCTCAGAGGGGATCGTAGTATCTTGAGTACTTATGGTACTGGTCGACAATAGTTTTTCTTTCATCATCGAGGACTCTTCTTCAGTGAGTTGGCCTGATGCGACCAGTGAACTTAATCGCCTTTCGATCTCCATGTCCACGTGCAGGCGCAGATTTAGAGGTGAAGCAAGAGTACGCCTCAAGGTGCTGAGCGTTTGACCGCCAGATTGAACGAGCCCAGTTAAAACTGACCGTGGCAAGAAACCTCCCTCCTTCTTCTCTTGTTCGAAGATGATTTGTGTCAACGTCAAAGCCGTAAGATCTTCCCCGGTTGCATGGTCCAGGATCTGGACTTCTTCACCTCCGCGAATCAAGTGTGCTACACCTTCAAGAGTAATATATTGTTTAGCACTCGTGTTGTATAACTTTCGGTTGGGGTAACGCTTGACTATGATCATTGTTTCATCACTCGGTAGGAAGGAAATGGTTGTCATATTCGCCTTGGGGCACATTGCAAAGGAGATTATAAAATTCCTGACGAATCTATGTCAAATAGCAGCTGTAAAATAAAAGGGAGGAGCCGATACGCATCGAACATGTGCTCGACGGCCGTCTCCTCTCTCTTATTTGCAGTTTCTGACGAGCTTTACAGCTCTATAATCGTTATTGGTTTAGATCGTCCAGTTTCTTGGACAAAGTCGTGAGTTTTCGGTTTATGGAGTCGATGTCAGATTTGCTAGCGATATTCATCCGGGCCAACACATCCTCCATGCGCTTTTGGAACTCGTCTTCGGTCTCGCCTTGGACTTCGGTGGCTTTCTTACGGCGCCTTTCCATCAAGTCTTTGATCAGCTTTCGGCCGTCCTTCTCGGCAATCTCGCCACGCTCGATGAGTTTGTTGACAACCTTCTCGACCTCTTCTTGGGTGAGAGCAACGGCACCAATGCTAGCCAGCAAAACCTTTCGCACCATATCGACCATCGGGTTTGGACCATTTTCGGCCAACACATCTTCGGTGACTTCTACTTCAACTGACACTTCAGGCATATCAGACATATATAAACCTCCTCTATAGTTAGCTGCAAAAAGACGTCAATTTCATAACGCAGTGCGTTATTTAAGGATTATAACGCGATGCGTCATAAGTGTCAAGCCACATATGGGCGAGCTGTTTACAACCCCTATCATCCCGGTATAATAAACTTTACCACGCGTTTTTGGCGGCAGCTCAATTACGCTCCTATTCGTATGTACGTATCTTTCCAACCGCTGATTTCTCTGGCGGCGAGCAATATCTAAGGTCAATTAATTGGGCCGACATCCTAGCTGGTCACATTTCGCGCTGACTCTGAAACTCCT
>DOXE01000507.1 GCA_003519205.1 Chloroflexota bacterium | reverse complement strand
AACCGATTTTACGATCGCCGATTTCGTGGCTGATTTAAGAGCTCCCACACCTTCGTCGGCCGCTGAGCTGGCAGTTCCCGAGCAAGCCGAGTATAAGGCTGCTATCACTGCCTTCGAGGCAGCGATGAATTCCAGCATGGTGAACCTCTTACGAGAAAAACGATCTTTACTGAACGGGCTGACCAGAAACCTAAAGCTCCTCAGTCCTCGAGCAGCACTCGATAATAATCGGCAACAGGTGGATTGGCTCATCAGTCGAATGGATAAGGCTATGAGATCGATCCTTGATGGACGCCAGTCTCAGCTTTCCGTCGTATCAGCCACTTTGGAGACGATGAATCCGGTGGCCACACTAGCTCGCGGTTATGCCATCCTTCGAAAAGTTGATGGGCATATCATTCATTCGATAAATGACGTAGTCAAGGGCGACCTTTTCAGCGTTCAGGTTTTGGATGGTCGCTTTGGTGCAAAAGTTATAGAGGAAGAGCAATGGACGAAAGACAAGCTCCGGAAGTAGCATCATTGAGTTTCGAGGATGCCTTTCAAGAATTGGATGCGACGGTGTTGCGTCTCGAAGCTGGTGACCTGACCATAGAAGGCGCTTTAGCTCTATTTGAGAGGGGACAGCAGTTAGCAGCACACTGTAGCGCGATATTGGAGACGGCCGGGTTAAAGGTAGAACAATTGACATCTGAGGGAGAGATCGTCGAAGTTAATCTTGATTAGGCAGCATGACAAAACCGTGTAAGTATTTGAGGATAGAATAGGGTTTAAGATCCGGTTTTGCTCGAGTAAACTCCAGCTTCACGCCATAATTCCTCTAAAATCTTCTATACATTGGGAGGTATAATTGTTTAAAAATATTCGGCAATCATTAACTCGAACCCGGCAATCAGTCTTTGGCCAGATCGTTAACGTCCTCGGAATGGGGGAGATTGACGAAGACACATGGGAAGACCTAGAGGCATTGCTTATTCAAGCGGATATGGGCGTACTTACTACCATGGACCTCATCAATGCGATGCAACAACGAGTGGATCGAGAGGGGTTGAACACAACGGATCAATTGTTGCAGGCCATGAAGCAAGAGATGAGGCATATTTTATTAGATGACTCCAGCTTTGCGCTAGAGGAGCCTCGACAATTGACCGTGGTAATGATTGTCGGTGTCAACGGATCGGGTAAGACGACAACGATTGGAAAGCTTGCCCTTTACTATAAAGCCCGCGGCTATAAGGTGATGGTGACTGCTGGAGATACATTTAGAGCAGCAGCAATTGATCAACTTCGTATATGGAGTGAAAGGGCAAATGTGCCTATGACCGCAGGTCAACCCGGAGGCGATTCAGCAGCGGTAGCCTATGACGGAATCAGAGCCAGCCGCGCTCGTGGATATAATTTGTTGTTCATCGACACAGCAGGCCGGCTACACACCAAGTTCAATCTTATGCGCGAATTAGAAAAAACCTATAACGTTTGCCGGAGCAGCGTGCATGACGCTCCGCATGAGGTATTATTGGTTTTAGATGCACCTACCGGACAGAATGCCCTAAACCAAGCTAGGAAGTTCAAGGATTCCGTACATGTTACTGGTGTTATCTTGACCAAGCTAGATAGTACAGCTAAGGGTGGTATGGTCTTTTCAATCTATCGCGAGCTGGCCTTGCCGGTTCGTTTTATTGGAACAGGAGAGAGTATCGAGGATCTGGCTCCGTTCGATGCGGATGCCTTTATCGACGGTTTGTTTGAGGTTTAACGGTTCGGGCGGGGACCGGTTTCCGACCGTAGAATTGGGGAGCAAGCGGATACAACCTGACCCGAGCAGATCCAAATCAATATTAGGAGTGATGGGGAATGGAAGAATTAATTAAGAAACTTGAAGAGATGCAGACGACGATTGACCATCTTCGGAGGCGTCTTTGACGTCGCCGTTAAGATCGAGAAACTGGCTGAACTCGAAAAAACGACCCTGGAACCAGATTTTTGGGATGATTCGCCGAAAGCCCAGGGAATCATGCAAGAGATGACTCGGCTACGCGAGGAAGTTGCCATTTGGCAAAACCTGAGCACTCAGCTTGCTGACATGCAGGAGTTAGCGCAACTTGGCGATGAGGAGATGTATGAAGAAATGGCTCACGAGGTGGATGTCTTAACATCTGCCGTGGAGAAAATGGAATTTCGTGCGCTATTCTCTGGCAAGTATGATAACGAACCGGCGATCTTAGCCATTCACGCTGGAGCTGGGGGCACGGAAGCCCAAGATTGGGCCCAAATGCTGCAGCGGATGATTGTCCGTTGGTCGGAATCCCGGGGCTATAAGGTGGAAATCATTGATGAAAGTCCAGGCGATGAAGCAGGCTTAAAGAGTACACTCATGTCAATCGACGGCGATTATGCCTATGGCTGGCTCAAGTCAGAGCGAGGCGTACATCGCTTGGTTCGGATTTCTCCCTATGATGCTTCAAGCCGGAGACACACTTCCTTCGCGAAAATCGAAGTTTGGCCGGATGTGGCTGAGGATATTGAGATTAACGTGGAAGACAAGGACCTACGCATCGATCGATTTCGGGCCAGTGGAGCAGGGGGCCAGCATGTTCAAAAGAATGAAACCGCTGTTCGTATTACACACTTTCCCTCAGGCATTGTAGTTACCTGCCAAAACCAACGATCACTGACTCAGAATCTGGAAATGGCTATGAAGATCCTAAAATCCCAATTATTCGATCTAGAGAGGCGCAAACAGGAGGCCGAAAGGGCCGTTTTGAAGGGAGAAGATGTTGACGCTGGGTGGGGTAACCAGATCCGATCGTATGTTCTCCACCCGTACAAGATGGTGAAGGATCATCGGACAGAGTTTGAAATGGGCAATACCCAAGCAGTGTTGGATGGCAAGCTAGATGGCTTTATGGAGGCGTTTTTGCGACATCGTGTGGGAAATAGCAACTAAGATTTGCCAGTTTACGAAATTTGTGGTACTTTTTCTAATTTGCTACACATCTAATTCTCTTGACATATCGACGTTCACCGATAAAATAGGGCTATCATAAATACGGTGATATTCAGGTAGCTGCCATATTAAAGACGACAAGAGCGATGGCTTGAGCCATTCGCTCTTTTGTCGTGTCTAAACAATGCACAGAATCAGTAATATTTGGGTATGTATCGCAGCCAATTCCTGAAATGCATTTTTCTTTGGGAGGTCACACCTGGTGGAAGCAACAGAATTCCGTTCTTTGCGTATTAGTCTGGCGTCACCTGAACAAATTCGTTCTTGGTCTTATGGTGAGGTAACAAAGCCAGAAACGATCAATTATCGTAGATTGCGACCTGAAAAAGATGGCCTTTTTTGTGAGGCGATCTTTGGTCCGACAAGAGATTGGCAATGTTATTGCGGAAAATATAAAAACGTTCGGTACAAAGGTATCGTTTGTGATAAGTGTGGGGTGGAGATAACGCGCGCTGCTGTCCGGCGTGAGCGTCTCGGGCACATACAACTTGCTGCCCCTGTCGCCCACGTTTGGTATACGCGCCGTGTGCCTAGTTATCTGGGTTTGCTGCTCAATATTTCTCGTCGCAACCTGGATCGCGTGTTGTATTTTGCCCAATACGTCATCACTTTCGTCGACGATGAGGCACGTAAACGAGCATTAAAACGACTTGATGAAGAGCTCGAAGAGGCAGAACAGCGTCTTTTCGAAGAAAACCAGGTCAAGATAGATGAGGCAACGGAAGAAATCCGGGAGCGATTGAGTGAAGCAGAGACTCAATTGGCTGCTTTACAGGACTCCTTTGAAGAGCGACTCTCGGCCGCAACCGACGAGGTTGTAAGTGATGCACAGGTCATCGAACAGCGCCTAGAAAACCTGATGGGTGAGGAAGCTGACGCCAAGATTGTCCTGGGTGAAACGACGATTGCTAAGAAAGGTGAAAAAATCGGTCGAGAGCATATCGTCTTGGTTCAAGAGACGACGTCTGAGCGATTGACGGAAAAGCAAAAGGAGCTCGAAGAGGAGCAAGAAAGCACTGTAGCCGATTTGGAGCGTGAAATCCAGATCATTCAAGAGGAGATCGGCCTTGAATCTGAGGAGATGCGTGACCTGATCACGGTGAAGTTGGCCCGTTTGCGCCAACAAGCTCAATCAAATCGCGAGCAACTTGAAGCCCTGACCCAAATGGCTTTTCTTAACGAAACAGAGTATCGGGAGTTGAAAAGCAAGTTTGGCAATGTTTTTCGGGCCGAAATGGGTGCGGAGGCTTTCTACGATATATTGAAGAATATGGACCTGGATAAGCTTGCTAAAGACTTATGGCGTGAGGTTCGGACGACCCGCTCAAAGCAAGGAGCAAAAAGGGCAACAAAAAGGTTGTCTGTTGTCGAAGCGTTGCGCAAGAGTGGCAACCGTCCGGAATGGATGATCTTAACTATTCTGCCCGTAATTCCTCCTGATTTGAGGCCTATGGTTCAGTTGGATGGAGGACGATTCGCCACCTCTGATCTCAATGATCTGTATCGCCGGGTCATCAATCGTAACAACCGGCTTAAAAGGTTGTTGGAGCTGGGTGCTCCTGATGTGATCGTTAGAAACGAAAAACGCATGCTCCAGGAAGCGGTTGATAGCTTGATCGATAATAGTCAACGGGGCAAGGCCCTGAGTCGCCGGGGCCGCCGTGAGTTGAAATCGCTTTCAGACATGCTGAAGGGCAAGAAGGGGCGTTTCCGACGGAACTTGCTCGGCAAACGTGTGGATTATTCCGGCCGTTCGGTAATCGTAGTTGGTCCAACATTGAAGATGGGTCAATGTGGTTTACCCAAGACCATGGCCTTGGAACTTTTCCGCCCCTTTGTCATCAGCAAACTGGTGGATTACGGTTATGCGAGTAATATCAAAGGTGCTAGGCGCATCATCGAAAGACAGCCCCCCGAGGTTTGGGAAGTTCTAGAAGAGGTAATTGAAGGTCGCCCAATCCTACTGAATCGTGCTCCAACATTGCACAGACTTGGCATCCAGGCATTCATGCCCATTTTGGTCGAAGGTAAGGCCATTCAATTACATCCCTTGGTTTGTGCAGCTTTCAACGCCGACTTTGATGGCGACCAGATGGCTGTACATGTGCCCTTATCGAAAAAGGCGGTCGAAGAAGCTGCCACTCAGATGATGGCGACCAAGAACCTGTTAAAACCAGCCGATGGACATCCGATTGTTGGTCCGTCCAAGGATATGGTCCTTGGTGTCTATTATCTGACCGTCATGCAGGATGGGCAGAAAGGTGAGGGCAAGGTCTATAGTAGTATGGAAGAGGTGGAGCGAGCCTTTGATTTGGATTATGTTGATATCCATGCCAAGATTAAACTCCACACGGAAACATACTTCAAAGAAGACGGTATCCGGTATGCCGACGGTAAGCCTCGTGAGAAGATCATTGAGACCACTCCGGGCCGCGTTGTTCTCAATCGTGCGTTGCCAGAAGAGATGCGCTTTATCAACGAAGTATTGGACAAAGCTGCAGTTAACGAGTTGGTAAACCGTGTCTATCGACGGTTGGGTGATGAAGAAACCATCGAAATGGTGGATAAGATTAAAAACTTAGGTTTCTTATATGCTACACGCTCTGGTATCACGATTGCCGTTTCCGATCTCACTGTTCCCGTAGATAGAGAAGTTATTTTACAAGATGCGCGAATGCGTGTAGACCAGATCGACCGACAATACCGTCGAGGTCTTCTGACCGAAGATGAACAATATCAACGGACAATTGAGCAGTGGACAGACGCCAAGGTCAAAGTTGAGAAAGCTGTTCGTGATGCGATGAGTCCTGCCGGGCCGATCACCATGATGGCCCTTTCCGGTTCAACTAAAGGTGGTTTTGGACCGATTACACAGTTGGCGGGCATGCGTGGATTAATGGCCGATCCCCAGGGACGAATCATCCCGGTGCCGATCACCTCAAATTTCCGCCAAGGACTTTCAGCTTTGGAGTACTTCATCTCGACCCATGGTGCTCGGAAAGGTTTGGCCGACACAGCCTTACGAACGGCCGATGCCGGCTATTTGACTCGAAGATTGGTTGATGTGGCTCAAGATGTCATCGTGCTGGCCGAAGATTGTGGCACCAGTAAAGGTATTTGGGTTCGTAGTGCTGACAATTTTGGCAAGCAGACGCTATCTGAACGAATTTTTGGTCGTGTTGCTGCAGAAACTGTCGCCCATCCCGAGACCGGTGAGGTAATCATTGAGGTCGACCATTTATTCACCGAGGAATTGGCGGATGAAACTGAGGCTGCGGGTGTAAAAGATGTCTATGTCTATTCCCCCATGACCTGTGAATTACGTCAGGGCATTTGTGCTAAGTGTTATGGTATCGATCTTGCCCGGGGTAAGGTTGTTGAATTGGGCGCTGCTGTTGGCATTGTGGCTGCCCAATCCATCGGCGAACCAGGCACACAACTTACTCTGCGCACCTTTCATACCGGAGGTACAGCAGAGGCTCGAGGTGATATCACTCAGGGTTTGCCACGTGTAGAAGAGCTATTCGAAGCGCGACAAAAGCCCAAGGGTGAAGCGGTTATGACTGAAATTAGCGGTGTTGTCGAAATCCGCATGGTCGAAGGCGTACGTCACGTATTCGTCACCGATAGTAAGCTTGTCGAAGATGATTACGAGCTTCCAGAGGGCTGGACGGTATTGGTAGAGGATGAAGAAGAGATAAAGGCTGGTGCGATTCTGGCCGAGATGGAAGATGATGTTATCATCGCCCGGCACGGAGGTCGGGTTGTCGTGAATGACTCGGTGGTACGAGTCGTTTGGGAAAGCAAGGACGAACGGGATTATGTCATCCCAGCCGGCATCCGCATTTTGGTCTCCGAAGGTGAACGCGTTGAGGCCGGTGATCAGATCACGGAAGGTTCTAAAAATCCCCACCGGATTCTAGAGATTTTAGGTCGCGATGCGGTTACCCAGTATCTGTTAAAGGAAGTACAACAGGTATATCGACCGCAAGGTCAAAATATTAACGATAAACACTTTGAGACCATCATCCGCAAGATGTTGAGTAAAGTAATGATCACCGCATCTGGTGACACCGAAATGCTGCCTGGAGAGCTCGTCGAGGCCACCATTTTCCAAGCCGAAAATATGGAGATTATCGAAGAGGGCGGCCAACCAGCTCGAGCCGAACCAGTCTTGTTGGGCATAACGAAAGCATCTTTGAACACCGAAAGTTTCTTATCGGCCAGCTCATTCCAGCATACGATCAAGGTATTGGCCAAAGCAGCTATCGCCGGTAAAGAGGACGAATTACTTGGTTTGAAGGAAAACGTCATCATTGGCAAACTGATTCCTGCGGGTACTGGCTACAAGATCCGTCAGGATAGAATCGCCGAACGTGAGGCTGCCGAGGCACTCATGGAGCAAGAAGTTGAAGAGGTTGATCTTTCATCTCTTCTTATCGACGATAATACCGATGAAGAAGTGCTGGAGCGAATTGCTGCCCAAGCCGCTGCCGAAGCAGCTAAAAGTGTTCTACCTGAGGCCGAAGCAACCGACTAAATAGGTTCGTACCGAACAAGTCATAGTTAGAATAATATGGCGACCCTTCTTGTGTGAAGGGTCGCCATTATTTCATTTTCCTAATATTCCTGTTGAATTGAGACTTAAGCCTGGCGGTTGAGTAGAATCATCGTTAGCTGGCGTAACGCAACGGCGGCGGCGCCTTCCGGATTGGCTGCTTCCAAGTGGGTTAAGGCACTATTAGCGTACTTTTCCTCATATGCTTGGGCAAATTCGTGTGCCCTAACTCCATCCAATAATTGGACAACCTGTTGGACGAAATTTTCGCCATTCTCGGACTGGCTATACAAATCAATCAATTCGTCACTTTTTGAGAGACCATAAAGGATAGGTAGGCTCTTTTTTCGTGTAACAATATCCGTGGCGGAAGATTTTCCGATGACGGTTTCATCACCCCAAATGCCCAGTATGTCATCTCGTACTTGAAAGGCCATACCCAAATCCTTGCCAAATGAAGCATAGTGATCGACGATATCTTTATTCCTGCCGGCAACCAGTGCACCTAATTCGGTAGAGAAAGAAAGAAGGGCGGCCGTTTTTCCGCCGATCATCTCCAGGTACTGTTCCACAGTGACATCATCTCTCTCTTCAAATAACATATCGGCATGTTGTCCAATTGTGAGATCGATGCAAGTCTCGTCCAGACGACGTAATGCGTGCACCACTATTTTCGCCGGAACCCCACGATCAACCATGCGAATCATAGACTCATGGGCAAGGGCAAACATAGCATCGCCACTGTTGATGGCCAGGTTGACTCCCCATAGGTTCCATATGGTCGGCCGGCCACGCCGCGTAGGGCTGGCATCTTGAATATCGTCGTGAATAAGGGAAAAATTGTGCAAGAGCTCGAGAGAAGCTGCGCCAGGAACCGTCTTTTCCCAGTCCCCTCCAGCGGACCTTGCGCTAAGCAAGGCTAGTAATGGACGGACTCTTTTGCCAGCGTTGGCAAGGAGCGGTTGAAAGGATTCGTCAACCCAACCCATGTGGTAATGCATCATGCCATAAAATGAATCGCCTGCTCGGTCATTGGCTAACAGGACGTCTTCCATGGCCTGTTCGACGGCGGGAATCATTTCTTGGGTAAGGCTACGAAGCGGTTCTTTCATTGAAATTCACTCCCTATAAATCGGAGTTTTGGCCAGCCGCGAGATATTGGCAGCCCCACAACAAAACATAGCCACGCGCAATTCGTCGGTGATGGCGCCAGTTAGCTCGACGACTGCTTTCGCCCCGCCACTATCGGCCGCGCGCAGGAAATCGCCAGCCAATCCTCCAATCGAAGCACCCAACGCAATGCATTTAGCGATGTCGATTCCCGTCTTTATTCCCCCGCTGGCAATAATGGGTAAGTTAGGAGCTGATTGGCGAACGTATTGTATGCTGTGGGCAGTTGGAATACCCCAATCGATGAATGCACCGGCAACCCTGGCATGGCGATTCGTTAGCGCCCGGTGCATCTCAACTTGACTCCAAGAGGTACCTCCAGCGCCCGCCACGTCGATAGCAGAGATGCCGGCTGAAGCTAATTGGCGAGCGGCCGTCTCTGAAAATCCCCAGCCGACTTCCTTAGCGATGACGGGCACAGGCATTTGCTGGCAGATCACTTCGATCTTGCTTAACAGCCCGGAGAAATTGTGGTCACCCTCCGGCTGTACGGCTTCTTGCAGGGCGTTAAAATGCAGGATTAAAGCGTCTGCCTGAGCGATCTCAACCACCCGCTGGCATTCCTTAATCCCATAGCCATAATTGAGCTGGACGGCGCCAAGATTAGCAAAGAGCAAGATATCTGGAGCAACATCCCTTATTTGAAAGGAATAAGTCAGGCTGGAATCCTCGATCGCTGCCCGCATAGAGCCCAAACCCATGGCGATGCCTAACTCCTGGGCAGCGATCGCTAGAGTCTTGTTGATTTGATAAGCTTCAGCCGTTCCCCCTGTCATAGAAGAGATCAGTAATGGCGTTTTTAATGGTTTACCCAGCAACTCTGTCTTCGTGTCGATGGTCTCAAAGTTCAGATCGGGCAAGGCCTGGTGCATGAAATAATACGACTCCAATCCAGTGGATAATTTCTTGAAAGAGACATCCTTTTCCAGGTTTATTTGGATATGATCTGCCTTACGTTTTTCAGTAATTTCGGCTGAGTCATCGGCCGGCATGGTTCTTGGCTCGTCTTTATTTAGCATATGTTTATCCATCTAATTCATCACGTAGAAAACCAATGGTATCATCATGGGAGAAGATAGTGGTGTCGATTGAGATCGGAGCGCAAGGAATCCGTTTTTATTTGCTTAATGGTAGATCTTACGCAACGACAGGAGTATACATTGGTCAAATAGGGTGTGGCAACCAGTTAGCGACAATTTATGGGCTAAGATACAATATCCGGCTGGTTTTGAATTGCTAATGATGGATAACCTCTAGGAATTTTGCAAAATAAGGATATAAGGCAGTTATATGCGACTCCTAATAACGGGTGGAGCTGGTTTTCTAGGCTCCCATTTATGTGACCGGTTTCTGAATGAAGGGCATACAGTCATTGCCATGGATAATCTAATTACTGGCAGCTTGGACAACATCACCCATCTGATTGGCAATGAACGCTTTACTTTTATTAAGCATAATGTCATTAATTATCTCTATGTGAAGGATGCACTCGATGCCGTTCTTCATTTCGCAT
>DOXE01000430.1 GCA_003519205.1 Chloroflexota bacterium | reverse complement strand
ACCAAGAAGTCGATTGGCTCGAAATTCTAATTGGCCTAACTGTCGTTTGTAGACAGCGTATGTATATGAAATGGGTAATACTGGCAGGGCGATGAAAGCAACACTTAGTCCAAAGGTGCTTGGTAGTACAATGCCAAATAACTGAGGAATAATTACTAAAAGAATCGCGGGTCCAAAAGCCAATCCAATTCCAATGAGCATTAATCGTGATGAATTCTTATTGGATATCGAGGTATTCTTTTGTACCGAACGATAGAATAATAGGCAGATGGAAATGATGATAGCTAAGCCTAAAGCTAAGGTACTCAAGTTTATTTGAGATTTGAGCCCAGTAATATTGATAATTGCCAACCCAAAAGCACTTGCATATAAAAATGGGTTAAGGCGTCGAATAACACGAGCTCCTATCGGACTAGGTACCACAAAATGCAGGTGCAATACCACAGGCACGAGCAACCAGCCAAGTAGTATCGTAACTGGTAACGAAAAACCCACCTTCCAATTGGCGATACTACCGACCACAATCCATAATGATGTTAGGTAAAGGAAGGCGATGAGTAGTTTCCATCGAAGATCCCTAGGCCTTAAGAAAAGCAATACGGCTGTTCCAGCTAGCCAAAAAGGGAAAAACCACAAGGTGGCTACGAGCCTCCTGAGCATATCATCCAATCTCGGCTCAGGCATTTGGACTTCGATTATCTGGCCATCATTAGTAATTACATTGGTAACAACATCCCCAGGTTCGTAACCATCAAACGGCATGCTAAAAATGTCGTCACGGTATTGTTGGTACGTTAATTCTCCAATCTGGATCAGAACTTGGTCAACCTCAAATACCAATTGTGTAGAGTCGTTTACCCGCCACCCTTCTGAAGTGGCTGTAAAAGCAAAACCCGGATAGGGGGTAAACCATATGAACAGAATTGTGAAGTAGAAATATACGAGCAGAACGACTATTGAAAGCGCCAAAATTGGTCTATCTGGCTTGTTTAGTAACCCTTGCATTTGATAACTCATACAGCCCTAGACCGTGGAGGAGTAGATGGTAGTAACCAGGGCAGCATTAAATTACGGCGATGGGTGTACTCCTTAATAATCAGCCCTTCACCAATCTTCGGCTGCGCCAATAGCCTGATAAGCATTTTCACGACATACCCAACCCTGAGTGCGCCTGATAGAAATGCACCGTCAGACGGCCGCAACTATTGAGTTGCTGACATAAGTAACATTTTACTTCATTCGAAGTATCTGTGACAATGCCGCTATGCTACTATTTCGATTTGCTTTTAATTGACGAAACCTGAGACGATTTTTTACTGGATTTTGATGGATGCATCTTGAAGATCAGATAACGATAGTTCTACACCGCTTACCTGTAACATATTTCTTAATGAATTGGCATAATCGTCTAAGATATTGCTGAGAGGTGTTGGGTTAGTTAAGTCTAATATTTTCAACAAAGAATTTGCAGCTAGTTGACGAGTGACGAGATGGTAAGCACAAAAGCTAACAGCCCCTGACGAAATTAATATTCTTTGTGCTTCCTCCAACCTTTCAGGATTATCGGTTTGTGGCAGAAGTTCGATGAATCGATCGCGTTCTCGATGTTCTGCCGTTCGGGCGAACATAATTAAAAGGTTATTCCGTCCTTGTTTCCAATCGGCATTGGCAGGCTTCTCTAACGCATCAGCTAGGTCGTCTTCAAGCTGAATAATCTCGCCAATTAATATGCCGAGTTTGTACAATCCGTCCGAAGTTTTAAGATCAGCACCGCCAATGAGAGCGCCAACCTGCAACGCCGTTCCATAAAATGGTGTGCTCTTAGCCGAAATAACAGACCAATAATCTTCTTCTCCCTGAAGATTCTGAATGTCAAGTTGTTGACCCGAGGCAGTATCTAAGGCAGCCTTTGCCAGGCAGGACATAATATCCCCTCGTCGCTCGACATCTTGGGTTGCTTGTCCCCCAAGTAACAACGCCGCCGCTTCATAGGCCAGAGCCATATTGGCAGCTTTTCCTTCCCCAAGTTGCATTTGCGCGCCTCTAGGATCATCATCCAAAATATCATCGACAAGGATGATGCTTACTTGTAAGCATGCAATAGCAGCCGCCCCGTACAATGCTGTTGATTCATCCCCCCCAACAGCCTGACAAGCCAATATTGGCAGATCCCAATCAGGGCGTGGATCGTTCCCCGCACGATCGATAAAATCAGCCAGCTCAGGCCAGGCTGACACACCGGGCAGTCCCGAAATTATCTCCTTAATTTCGCCAAAGGCCACAATGATTATTTTGACCTAGCGATATAATGTATTCTTGCTAAATAATCGAAGATAAGTTTATGAGTTGATCAAGCACCTAGACTTATCTTGAACTACGAAGGCCAACCAGACCAGGAACCCAGGCTACCCAAGCCTTGTGGTTCGGTGATTGACTTGGGGTCACCAACTTCGGAAAGCTTGCGCAGAGCTTCCAAAAGTGGGCTCTCTTCATCCGAATTGAGCAACTCTAAAAAAGTGGAGATGTTTATCTGCTCGTTCATCGTTTACTCCTCTTTCCTTGGGGGTTCAATTTCCATTGAACCCAAACTGTGTAAATAAGAACGCGGGACAACCCTGAGTCGCGCAGTTATGACCCAGATGTTTTAACAATAAAATCGCAGTTATTGATTAGGAACGCAGGCCAAACGCGAAGACCTCCACGGATTGGTGCCGGCAGAGGAATCATCCACTTTTATTTGCGTAATTCGGATTGTTAATAGTACTGGCTACCTAGGACTCGCGTACTAGTTGGATGAGATCTTATCCAGTTTCAATGACGAAGTCAACAGGTTTACTTGACTTAATGTTAATTGTACGTGAAAACATTCACTATATTTTTAGTAGATTTTTAGTACCCCAATCAAAGGGTGATGATGTGTTTAAGGACATCACTCTTTGATATACTTTAAATATGGATCAGGAGAAGATACGAAACTTTTGCATCATCGCCCACATTGACCATGGCAAATCAACCTTAGCCGACCGCCTGCTGCAGATCACCGAGACTATCTCTGAGCGTGAAATGCAAGAGCAGGTGTTAGACGATATGGAGTTAGAAAGGGAGAAAGGGGTTACCATCAAAGCGTCGGCCGTACGGATGGAGCATATTGCGGACGATGGCGACTGGTATGAAATCAACCTGATCGATACGCCGGGCCATGTTGATTTCGCCTACGAAGTAAGCCGGGCTTTGCAAAGTTGCGAAGGTGCTGTGTTAGTGGTTGATGCAACCCAGGGTATCGAAGCGCAAACATTGGCCAATCTATATCTAGCGATTGAAGCCGACCTGGAAATCGTGCCCGTTGTCAATAAGATCGATCTACCAGCCGCCATGCCGGCTGATGTGGCTCAAGAGATACAAAGCCTGATTGGTGTACCCGTTGAAGAAGTTATCGCTATCAGCGCCAAGACAGGGGCCAACGTCCATGAAGTTTTAGAAGCGGTTGTCCGGCGAATTCCATCCCCGTCCGGCGACATCAATGCCCCATTACGGGCGTTGATTTTCGACTCCCACTATGATTCATATAAGGGTGTCATCGCTTATGTACGGGTGGTTGATGGCATCATAGGTGATCGGGATTGGATAAAGATCATGTCCAACAGCGTAACAGTTGAACCAATTGAGATCGGTGTCTTTAAGCCTGGAATGGTGCCTGTTAAACAGTTGGCGGCCGGGGAGGTTGGATACATCGCAACTGGTCTTAAGACCGTAAGAGAATGCCGGGTTGGTGACACGATAACTTTGGCGGAAAATGCGTCGAAAGAACCACTGCCAGGCTATCGAGCCGCGAAGCCGATGGTGTTTGCCGGTTTTTACCCTGCTGAAGGAGAGGATTATCAAATACTAAAAGAGGCTTTGGAGAAACTGCAATTAAATGATGCAGCTTTGGTTTATGAGCCCGAAACCTCAAATGCCCTTAATTTTGGCTTTCGTTGCGGTTTTCTTGGGCTATTTCATATGGAAATCGTGCAAGAACGTTTAGAGCGCGAGTATGCTCTGGATATCGTGGCTACCGCGCCCAGTGTTCGATATGAGGTATTACACGCTCATACCGGTGAAATCGAGCTTATTGAAAGCCCGGCCGATTTACCTGATCCTAGCCAGATTGAGGAGATCCGTGAGCCTTGGATGGATGTCCATATTTTCACACCCAGCGACTATTATGGAGTAGTCATGGATTTGGCCATAAACCGTCGGGGTGAATTAACTGGTCAGGAATACCCTACCTCCGGGCGAGTGATCCTACGATTTGATCTGCCTTTAGCCGAAATTGTTGTTGATTTCTACGACAAATTGAAGAGCGCTACTCGTGGATACGCTTCGATGGACTATGAGTTTGGGGGTTACCGGCCGTCAGACCTGGTCAAGTTAGATATTCTGGTCAACAAACAACCGGTAGATGCACTAGCGATGATCGTTCATAGTGAAGATGCATATCATCGCGGGCAAAAGATGGTGACTGCTCTACGAAAATTGATACCGAGACAGATGTTTGAGGTGCCGATCCAGGCGGCCGTGGGTAATAAGGTCATCAGCCGGGCGAATGTGAAAGCATTGCGAAAAGATGTTCTGGCAAAATGTTACGGTGGTGATATAACCCGAAAGCGCAAATTATTAGAGAAACAGAAAAAGGGCAAAAAACGCATGAAGATGATTGGCAACGTCGAGGTTCCTCAAGAGGCTTTCATGGCGGTTTTGCAGCTCAAAGAAGATTGAAGCCCACTATTAGCTGAGTAATCGGCTTATTTTGTGGAGCCACGGTAAACCGTATGTTGTTGGAAGGTGACAGTCTATAAAAAGCTCGTCTTTCCTGTTCTGAGATGCTTTGATGCCGAGTCAGTCCATGATTGGACGGTTCGCTTGCTTGAATATTCTCAAGATTCGAAGCTTGGACAGAGCCTGGTGCGAAAACTAGCGGGTGAGTATCCACGGCGTCCGTTGGAGTTGTTTGGTTTAACTTTTCCAAATGAGCTGGGGGTAGCTGCCGGGTTTGATAAAGATATTCGTATAGTCAGTGGACTTTCTTTATTGGGTTTTGGCCATGTTGAGGTAGGGACATTGACGCCAGAACCACAGAGAGGCAACCCACGACCCAGAATTTTTCGGCTTCACGAGGATCAGGCAATTATTAACCGGATGGGTTTTCCAAATTGTGGCGTTGCTGATGCCGTTGACCGGCTTCAATCTTTTTATGACTTACAAAATCGACCAATTATTGGAATTAGTTTGGGTAAACAGAAAAACACCCCTTTGTCGGATGCCGCAGCAGATTACAGGCATTTGATGAAAACCGTTTATCCCTTTGCCGATTACCTGACCGTCAACGTTAGCTCGCCCAATACGCCAGGATTGCGGGAACTACAAAGTCGAGGTTATCTTCAGGAGTTGATTTTAACTTTGATGAAAGACAATCACGATCTAGCTAAGAAACATGGCATAAAAACAAAGCCGGTGCTGTTAAAAATAGCGCCTGATCTAACCTGGCAGCAGCTAGACGCAATCCTTGAAGTGGCTGAGGAAAATGGGATTAGTGGGATCATTGCCACTAATACGACTCTGGCTCGTAATTCTTTAACCTCTGCTGGCAAGGTAGAGAAAGGTGGACTCAGCGGTAGACCTTTGGGTAAGCGGTGTGATGAGATCATTAAATACATTCACAAATATACATCTGGTCATTTACCCATTATCGGGGTCGGAGGTATCTTTACAGTTGAGGATGTTGTGGCCAAATTGGAAGCAGGTGCATCCTTGGTTCAGGTTTATACAGGGCTGGTCTATGAAGGGCCGGGGATGGCTGGATATATTTTACGATTGTTGTGACCATTGCTCGAGCTAACATCTTGGGATTGCCTTGGACTGTCATGTATAATTTTTGGACAACATTTAGGATATGGATGAAAAAATCCTCCCAATATTGTGACCTTTTATTTGCCTTGAAGATATGAAACGGGTTGAAGCTACTGTACAAGGGTATGTGCAAGGCGTTTCTTTTCGCTATTACACTCAGCGTGAAGCGCTTCGACTTGGGTTGACTGGTTGGGTTCGAAACGAGAGCGATGGC
>DOXE01000401.1 GCA_003519205.1 Chloroflexota bacterium | reverse complement strand
GCCACTTCCTCCTCGGCTGGTTCGACCACCTCCTCGGTAGGAGCAGGTTCTTCGGCCTGGCCGCCACAGGCGACCAGAGCCAGGCTAAATAACAACAACAGGATCACAAAACGGCTCAGAATGGTTCCTTCCTTCATCTTATCTTCTCCTTTTTCTTGCAAAATAGATGCCGATATTAAGGTGTGCTTATCTCCGGTGCAGGAAGCCCGCCAAACCGTCTAGAACGGCGTCAATATCCTCCTCGCCGACAGTTGCACCCATGTGACCGATACGGATGAGCCGATCTTTTAACTCGTGTCCCAGACCTCCGGCGATCTTGATGTCATGTTCCTCCAATAGGTAATTGACGATCTCCCCGGAAGCGACCCCATCCGGGCAATAGACGGCCGTCAAGATAGGCGCCATTTCCTCGNNCCCCACGCTTCGTCGTAGCGCTGCCAGGTCTGTAAATTCAGGTACCAGCCATGCCCCCGCTTGGGTCTGGCGTTCATGGCCTCCCAGGCGCGAGAAGAGACAGCCACCGGGGCCAGACCAGGAGGCGCGCCCAGGCACTTTTGCGATGCGCCCACACAGATGTCGATATGCCACTCGTCCATGGCCAGGGTTAAACCAGCGAGAGAGGAAACGGCATCAACGATGACCGGTATTCCGTGTTGGTAGGCGGCCTCCGCTATTTCTGCGATGGGGTTCACGATGGTGGTTGAAGTCTCCAGGTGAACCACAGCCAAAGCGACTGCTCCTGGGTTCTGATTTAACGCTTCCACCACGGCCGAAGGGTTAAGTGGCTCGCCCAAAGGTGCATCAACAACCACAACGTCAAGCTCGTAGCTACGCCCAATTTCTACCAGCCGCTGGCCAAAGAAACCATTGCAACCGATCACAAAGGTGTCGCCGGGAGCAGCCATACTGCCGATAGCCGCGTCGAGTCCGGCCGATCCCGAACCAACCAGGATATGAACATCGCCTTGGGTCTGGAAGACACGTTTCAGTAGATCGCGGGTCTCGTTGTAAGTGGCCGTCCAGTGAGGACCATAATGGGCCTGAACTGGGCCGCCCATTTGGTTGAGGACTTCCTCTTCGACTGTTACAGGACCGGGTATCATCAGTCTGGCTGGCATATCCCAACTCCCGAGGCACAGCCAAGAAAGGCGTGCTAATAGTGGTATTGTTCTGCTATGCGGAACGCCATTCTATAACGTGCAATAAATTATAACCTTTGGGCGATGGTGGGTCAATCGACGATTGGGTGGGCGCAGCTTTTGTTGATAGTGCAATATCCAACCAGGTTACGACAAGACAATATCGGATTCGCATGAGATTCTGGGCCAGCGTGCTATCACATATTTTGATTAGTTAGCATGACCTGATTTACGGTCCTGTCGCACCAGCTATCTGGTATAATTCGTAGTAGCATAGATAGTGATTTCATGTTGGAGAATAATTGATGGCAAATCAAGTAACGGTGACCATTCCACAAGCAGTGTATGATCGCGTCAAGCAACTAGCGATCCTGCGTAATCAGAAAGTAGCTGATTTACTGGCTGAGGCCATCGCCCTAGTTGAAGCCGATATGGCAACTCCCAGCGATGAACAACGGATGGCCAGAGAAGAAGCAGCGTACCAGACTATGTATGACGAACTTAAAACCAAGTACGCAGGCGAATATGTGGCCATATTCAATGGTCAACTGATTGACCACGATTCAGATGAACTCGCCCTTTTACGCCGTCTGGACGCTCAATATCCTGACGATATCGTACTGATGCGAAAGGTTTCTGCAGAGCCTGAACCGGATTTGCGCATGCGTTCACCTCGCTTGATCCGTGAATAAAAATGCCAGCAAGCTACGATTACGATACCAAATATGAACCGCCAGCGCCGACAATACCTGTTGGACTCAGCCGCTCTGGAGAAACAAGCGCTAGCCAGGAAATCGTTGCTCTCGTAGATACCGGAGCCGATGCTACGATGTTGCCGGTGGATGTGCTGAAGTCGGCAAAAACCAGGTACGTTCAGCAACGCCTTATGCGAGGCGTGATGGGTGAGCCAACAACGGTAAATCTATATCTAGCAGCTATCCATGTTGCCGGCCATGTGATTCATGGTATTCGCGCAATCGCCGGACCTGAGGGTTCAGAAGCCATCATTGGCCGCGACGTTCTCAACCAGCTAGAGATCACTTTGAACGGTCCAGCGCATGAAGTGTGGATTGCCTGAATTCTAAGCCAAACTAGCAGATCTCAGAATCTGTAACCACACCTCAACAGAATGTCCAGATTAATAATGGACAACGATTATCCCCCCTCCTTAAGAACTTCTATCACCCATTGACTTTACATTTACATACCCATATTGCAATTCCCCAATAACTAACTTAAAATACAGCATTCTATTATACGGAATAGCGTTCCATTAGTAGGAGGGGCCAACATGGCGACACGACCCCTAGCCGGCAAGGTTGCCCTGGTAACAGCGTCTTCGCGCTACACAGGCGCAGTGATTGCGGCGACTTTGTGCCGTGCTGGAGCCCAAACAGCCATCCACTACCACACATCCCGACATGAGGCCGAAGCCCTGGTTCAACAGCTTCAGAGGGAGGGCCTACAGGCCAGTGCCTTTGGTGCTGACGGCCGGCGACCAGATGAGATGCGGGCCTTGGCCCAGGCCGTTTGCGAACAATTTGGCGGCGTCGATATATTGGTAAACAACTTGGGTCCTTATGCCGACACGCCCTTTTTGGAGCTCTCCGAGGATCATTGGGATTGGATTCTCAATACCAACCTGAAGGCCACTTATGTATTGGCCCAGCAACTGGCGCCGGGCATGATCGAACGTGGCTGGGGGCGCATTATCAACATCAGCGCTACTTCGGCCTTTATTCGTTCCCACTCGGTATATGGTTTGGCGAAAGCGGCGCTGATCTATCTGACTGAAGCCCTAGCTGTGGAAGTCGCCCCGCAGGTTACAGTGAACGCGATCTCCCCAGGCCAGATCGAGGATAGTGAACTCATCGACGAGATCGATCCGAACTATAAACGTATCCTGCGCCAGGGGTCGCCCCTCAAACGATTGGTGACCCGGCGGGAGATAGCGGACATGATCGTCCTGCTTTGCGGCCATCCTTTTGATGCTGTTACAGGACAAACCATTGTCATGGATGCGGGTTGGACGTTGCCAACCTGGGATTACCACGTGGGTGCTGTAGAGTGAGTGAATGATGGACGAATGGATTGTTCAAAGGGGCGATATAGAACCATTACTTGAAGGGTTGACGATTCTTGGTACCGGCGGCGGCGGAGCCCCAGGCTGGGGGCGGCTGATCCTGCACAATGAATTTGCTCGCGGTCGGGAAATGCGTATCGTCGATCCCAAAGCCATTGCCGATGACGCCCGTGTATCCAGTGGTGGGATCATGGGCTCGACAAAGATCATCGACGTCATGTCCATCGATGAGGTCGTCGAATCCTGGGAAGACGATTTTGTATTGTTAAAGGCTTTTGGGGTAATGGCCGAATATCTGGGCGGCCCCCTGGATCACGTGGTGCCTTTTGAGGTTGGGGGGTTGAACACACCAGTCATTATGTCCCTATGTGCCCGGTTGGGTATACCCATGATCGACGGAGATGCACTCGGCCGGTCTGCACCAGAAACCCAGATGACCAGTTTCATCGGCCACAGTATTTCTCTGACGCCGATGCCTTTGGTAGATGCCCTGGGAAACGCCATTGTGGTCACCCAGTCAGTCGAGCCTACCTACGCCGACGAAATCGGCCGCTGGGTGATTACCCAAGGTGGTGGATTGGGCGGCAACAGCCACTATCCGATGACCGGCCGGCAGCTCAAGGAAGCGGTCATCCCTAACACTGTCAGCCTGGCCCGCGATATTGGCCAGGCGGTCTTGGAGGCTCGAAACTCGGGGATGGATCCGGTTACGGCCGCAGCCCAGGAGCTGAAAGGAAGGCATTTGTTCACCGGCACGATTACCGCGCTTGAAGAAAAGGAACAAACGGGATTTTATCTTACCGTCGTTACCCTGGCTGGGTCCGGCGAGTGGTCAGGCCGGGCAGCCGATCTGACCATCAAAAATGAAGTGATGCTCTGCCAGCTTGACGGTCGGCTAGCGGTCATCTTCCCGGATCTGGTGTGCATGCTCGATCCAGCTACCGGCCGGGGGTTGATGAGCACAGAGCTTCGAGAGGGTACGCAGGTAGCCTTGATCGGCACAGCCTGTCACCCACGATTGCGGCGGGCTGCCTCCTCGCCTCAAGGCCAGAAATCCTTCTCGCCGGCACGCTTTGGCCGTCCAGACCTGGAATACCGGCCGATCGAGGAGTTAAAAAATTGATGCCGGAAGATAATCGAAACCTGGTACAGTCAGTTAGTCGCTCGTTGCGAATTTTGGAGGCGATGGGTCGCAGCGATAACCCTCAATCCCTGGCTGAAATCACCGACGCTGTTCAATTGCCCAAGACGACGGTTCATCGCCTCCTGGAGACATTGCAGTGTGAAGGATATGTCGAACAGAACCCTATTACACGCCAGTTTTTACTGAGTTCAAAAATCCTGGAATTGGCGTCCTCATTTCTGGGCAGGCTTGACGTGCGTGAGGTGGCCAGGCCGATACTGATGGAGCTGTGGCAGCAAAGCCAGGAGACCGTGCATTTAGGACTGTTGGATAATGGCGAAGTTCTTTACGTAGAGAAGTTGGAAAGCCCGCATACGATCCGGATGTACTCGGAGATTGGACGGCGGGCGCCTCTGCACTGTACGGGGCTCGGTAAAGCCTTGCTGGCTAATTTACCGGCTGAGGAGATCGAGCAGATCGTCACCCGGCAAGGGCTTCAGCGTTATACGGAAAATACCTTGGTGGACCGGGCTAGTCTCCTAGAAGAGATAGTTACTATCCGGTCTCGAGGGGTGGCATTTGATAACGAGGAACATGAAAAGAGCGTCCGTTGCGTCGCAGCTCCTGTGTTTGATGCCCAAGGCCGGGTCATCGCAGCCATCAGCATCGCCGGGCCAGCTTTCCGTATGACGGCTGAACGGCAGCAAGATCTGGAGCCCTATGTGGTAAAGGCTGCCCAAAGAATCTCGCGACGGTTAGGTTACCACGCCGTTTTGCCTGCTTGAGTTTACGGACTATCGTCCGCTAGGCGCATGCCCAACCAAAGGTTGGGACCAACCATAGGTTTGGGCTTTTATCATGTAAATCTTGTGAA
>DOXE01000383.1 GCA_003519205.1 Chloroflexota bacterium | reverse complement strand
CCAAAGCACGCTCGGCCAGCTCAAAAGCCTCTTCCAACCGTCCCACCCGGCCGGCCAATCGGGCAAGCTCAAAAGATGCCGCATCTTGCCAGGCTCCATTCCAGGTCGCCTTATAGAAAGCATCGAATGCTTCGTCGAACCGTCCTTGCATCTTGAGCGATAACCCGAGATTGTAAAATGGTTCGCCATCATAAGGGTTCGGATTACGCAACGTTAATCTGTCGATGGCGCGACGAAAATATGGCTCAGCCTCTGCAAATTTACCCCGCCGGTAAAGCAACAGGCCTATTGCATTGTTACAGCGACTGTCTCCCGGATCTCGACGAAGCGCCTCTTCATAATAAGGTTCAGGCGCGTAGGTTGCGTGGCGGTATTGCTCTAGATGCAGCCCACTCAGGAAAAGCTCTTCAACAGTGTTCACCTCTGCCGGCGGCTTTGCCGGCGTGGCAGGTGCAGGAATTGGCGGTTTTTCATCCGGCAACGGCGTAAAAGATAATAGTTCTTCCTCGCCCTCCATCACACGTAAAGTAAGCGCCTGGGGAGATATTTCATGCCGTAATTGAACTGTTTTTGTAAATGCAGCTTGTGGTGTCAGCTTCATTTCTGTTTGATAGATGGCTCGATCATTTTCTAGCAAGACAACCTGCACCTTGCGCGGATTGGTCACATACACGCCGATTTCCGTTTGTGCCCCATTAACTTCCAAATTAATGACGACATCCTTAGAAGCATTCTTAGCATCGCCAATTTGCTTGTATGGCATAAAAACCTGCGTAAAGCTTTTCTCCTCACCCGGTTGCAGCCAGGAGAAATCTGGCTGATTGTCTGTATAGGCGCCGCACATCAGTTCGATGTATGGCCCATCTTCATCGGTAAGATGGCGATCCCAGCTTTGACCGAAATCACCGCAGCCCCATGTCCACTGTTTCTTGCCGGGAACCACATGATGGTTCGCCACATGCATCATGCCGGCTTGCTTGCCATGATCGTAGCAGCCAACAAAGTCAAAGTCAGAGTGATACACCATATAGGAAGTTGGTACGGGAATGTTCTTGTAGCGGCTGATGTCGGTGCCGGGTGAATAATCTACTTTGTAGTAGGTGCCGGTGGCAATGGGGAATTCAGACACATCTCGCTTGCCATGGTCCATGACNNAAGGTGAAGCCGTGCATGCCCTTGGTGCGGAACATGCGCTCAATTTCCGCGCACCAGACAGTTTTGCTGCCGTCGGGATGCGTTTCGATGCGCCAATCAACTGGCTCAAAGGTGGTGGGACGGTGATGCTGTGGCCAGTTAAACTCGATGCCGCCAGAGATCCAGGGTCCTGCCAATCCCACCAATGCCGGCTTGATAACCCTGTTATGGTAAACAAAGTGATAGTCATTAGTTTTATCGAGCGCCATTTGCACTCGTCCGCCGATTTCGGGCAGGATCATGATCTTTAGGTAGAGATTTTCGAGAAAAATGGCTGTGTATTCTTTATCATATTTCTCGTCAAAAACCCGATCAATCACTGGATAAGGGTACACAACCCCACTGCTCCCTTGGTACACCCGTTTCTCTAGAAACATGGGGTTTTTGTCAGGCTCTCCAATGTGGTAGGTGGGGATTGTGACTTGTTCTGACCAGCACTTAACGCTATCGCTTTGCATGACAAATCATCTCCAGTTTAACCAAAAATATTTATGGTGGCAGCGCGCATTAAACGACGGTGCACAATGAGTAGGAGGTGGCTTGTGATACAACCTGATTATAGTTCCAGGTCTGCTCGTAATTTGAGCTCACTCTTATTTCTTAGTTCAGTTCTTCTTGTTCTGATGCGGTCAATATCGATCGGATACGATCCGTATTCATAGACGGATTGGTACATCTTCACAGCATTTTCGACCGGAACTGAATCATGAACCTCGCTCGATGACCCAATAAAAATGCCCCCCTGTGGCCCTATCTTTTCGATGATTTCCAACGTTTCATCTTCGACATCACCCAATGTGCCATGAGGTAATGTTTGCATGCAGCATACGTTCCCAAATAGCAATTTATTCGGATATTCTTCTCGGATGGCGAAAATATCGTTGCACCCATTTCGCTCAATTGGATTAAGCCCATCTGCTTCCAAATCTTCGAAGATCAGCGGCAGGAAGTTCCCATACCTTCCATCCGTATGATACAGGAATTTATAGCCTTTCTCTTTGATGGGAGAAGTGATCCATTTCCATCGTGGTAGCCCCTCCTTACGCACGAATTTGGGACTAAAGATCGGTCCGGTACTCCCGGAAATATCTTCTCCCATGAACATCATGGGTACCTCGGTCACCTCAGCAAAGGCTCTGGCAATATGGGCAGAGAACAATCCGGTGCAATCCATAATATGCGACACTATTTCTGGCGCATCATAGATGGCTAAGGCAAATAACTCCATGTCCATATAGGTATATGCATCTGTGATGGGGCCTTCAACGGCTCCGATGTAAACAATATCGTAATGGCTGAGAATTTGTTGGATCTGGCGGATAACTGGTTGGTACCAATCCCTGACTTCTTCGTAGACCGGCTTCTGAGGCATATGCTTTTCGAGTTCTTTTAGCGTCCGGAATGGACGTTTTGCTATCCAGGCCGTTTCACCAGCTTGTCTGACCTCCCATTCCCCTGGATCGACCCCAAAGAACCTGATCCAGTTTGTGATTTTCCCTCCCATCCAATGATCTTTGGGATCGTAAACAGTACGGGTGGCATCGACACCAATGTTCTTCCAGGCCTTGGCGTTGATCTCAATCAGCTCCTCGAAATTATATTCCTTGGAAAGGTCAAAGCCGCCATACTGGATAAGTATTTCCCTATTGTCTAAGAGATCATAGGTTAATATCCGGTCTACCGGTTCCCAGTTTATCGCTTTCTTGAAACGATCAAGGTTATTCATATGGCACCACTTTTTACTTTAAGCTATTTCTGGTCATCCGCTCGAAATGGATGGCTGCCTGTCCCCAATCGCACTGATAACGTCCACGAATTTATCTCCCCAGGTTCAATCATGGTAACTCGTTTCTTCTCCCACGCCACCGCGAGGCTGTCATAAAAACCTGTTATCGGTTCGAGGGCCACCACCGATTCGTGATTTAACAAGCCCTCGTCCACCCACACGCCCAGGTAGGGCACCAGGTCTGGATCCCATTCAAGGCGAAGCCAATTTTTTGCCGGCTGACGAACCAGACCGGCCCACCTTACAGGCGTCTCTGGGACAACAAAAAACTTGCGCGCCTGATTTAAGGAAGCCGGGCCAGTG
>DOXE01000455.1 GCA_003519205.1 Chloroflexota bacterium | reverse complement strand
CGGCTCCCGCCTTGTCGGGTTAACCCTTGAGGAAGCTGCGCTATGTCGTGATTATAATGTGTCAGTCATCCGCATCGAGCATCCAATTCGGGTAAATGGCCGGCAAGCTGACCAAACTATACTAAAATCCCGGGGGGTGATAGAAAGTCTCGAGAAGCTGCAAACTGATCATGTTGATCCTGTCCCGGGTCCAGGGACGAAAATCAGCGCCAACGACGTCTTATTAGTCAAGGGATCGCAAGATGCTATCGATCGGGTGATGGTCTGGTTTAATGTGGGTGTTCAAAAAGCGAGCGGAGCCGACCAAGATTTAGCTGAAATGTTGCTGTCCCACGAAGTAGGTATAGCCGAGGTCTTATTAACACCCAGGTCTGCTTATATCGGCCGAACCGTGAGTCAAGGGCATTTCGCAGAAAAATTTAACGTACAGGTTTTAAACATTCGACGGCAACATAAGCAGGTCGAATTTAGCCAGTCACGGCTGAGATTTGGCGATGCACTGCTCGTTCGCGGCCGGTGGCAAGATATCGAATTATTAGGCAACGAACGCCGTAATTTTGTCGTGGTTGGCAGTCCGGAGTCGATGGCTCGTCAGGTCGTCGAATTAAACCGCCAGGCTGTGATAGCCTCCCTAGCCCTAATTTCTATGATAATACTCATGGTTACAGGATTCGTGCCAACGGTCATTGCAGCATTAATCGCTGCCATCGTGATGGTTTTGGGAGGTTGCCTCTCAATGGAACAAGCGTACCGGTCGGTTAGTTGGAGTAGCGTCATCCTCATAGCGGCCATGATCCCGATGAGCATTGCTTTGCAGGTCACTGGTGGAGCAGAGTTTCTGGCCGATGCCCTGGTTAATTCACTAGGATCCTTTGGACCTCTGGCACTTATGTCGGGTGTATTTTTGTTAACCACGGCCCTCAGCCAGGTGATCAACAACTCGGCAACGACCGTGTTGGTGTCGCCCATCGTGTTACAAGCCGCCAATGATTTAGGAGTGTCACCTTATCCAATGATGATGATTGTCGCTATCAGCGCCTCGACCGCCTTTCTAACGCCTATTGGAACAACAACCAATCTCATGGTATCAGCTCCTGGTTCATACTCATTCAACGACTTCATCAAGTTAGGCCTGCCTTTGGTTGTCATTTTTCTTTTGCTAAGCTTGGCTTTGGTGCCCATGATCTGGCCTCTTTAAGGCAAAAAATACACTTGGATATCATTGAATAGATTGATATACTTTGAGTGGCGTTAGTTGCGGGAAAATCATCGTGCCTTGGAGGGACCGCATATTGGGGCGTTCTTATCATCAACGTTATTAGTTTGCCTTTGAGCTTTCAACTGGATGGGTGAATCATGTCTGACGCACTTGGAAGATACATAGGCCAATATCAGGTAATCGAGTTTATTGCCCGGGGTGACACGACATTTGTGTATAAGGGCTTTCAACCGAGTATGAACCGTTATGTTGCAGTTAAGATCTTGCCTCCTTCGCTAGCCCGAGATTTGGACATTGCTCGTCAATTCCAGCGCCAATCTGAACTGATGGCCCAGTTGGATCATCGCAATATCTTGCCGATTATTGATTCTGGACAGGAGGGTGCCATTTCGTATGTAATCAGCCATTATGTCGAAGGTGGCACCCTTAGAGATAATATTTCTAAGTATCAAAAACCCGAAAATCTGGTCAAGTTCATTGAGCCGATCACAGAAGCTCTGGGTTATTTGCATGAGCAAGGGTTGGTACATGGCAATCTGACACCGGATAATATCCTGATCGATGGGGAAGGCCAGCCCCTTCTAACCGACATCACTCTACCTCAGCCGACAGCGACGACGGCGGGTAGTGTATATATGAGTCCAGAACAAGGGCAAGGTGGGACGATTGACCAAAGGAGCGACATTTATTCCCTTGGTGTGATTCTTTATGAAATTGTGATCGGTGAGGCGCCAGAGGTCGGCGTCGTCCCAAGCCCGCGTCGAAAACGCCCGGACCTGCCAACAGATGTCGAGAAAGTTATCCTTAAATCAATGGCCCAATACCCGGAGCAACGTNNCGGCCGCAATCCCATTAGTAACGGCTAATGTTGACACCAACGTTTTTTCCGGCCCTAGCCCTGAATTTGAAATCCTTGGTATTCTGCGACAAGGTCAGAGCGCACAGGTTGTAGGTTTAAGCCCAGATGGTTTGTGGTGGAGTATTGTTTTTCCCGATGCTTTAGAGGGCCAAGGATGGGTACCTGACGTAGCTGTTACCGCCCAAAATGTGGAAAATGTGCCGATCGTCTTGCCCACCTCCACCATTCCTGGTGAAGTTCCTACTGACCAACCGCCTACCTCCGAACCGACCGATATTCCTCCGACGCTCGTGCCCACCCAACCACCACCTACAATTGCCTTGCCCACTGTGACGCCTATCCCCACAGAGGGACCACCGGAGCCGTCCTCGCCTGTCCCAAGTGATGTACCACCAACTTCATACCCACCTGTTCCAACCGAAGATGTCGTAACACCGATCTTACCTACACCAACGGAGGGATCACCCATTATTCCGCCGTCACCAACAGATTTTCCGGAAACACCTCCGGCCGATCTCCCTGAAATGGAACCACCGGCATCCCTACCCACTTCGCCTGTCATTGCCGATGCGACCGCCGGGCCAATTGAAGAATCAAGTGACGATGCCGGCAGAGCTCTATGTGGTTTGCCCGCATTGGCCTTTGTCGTGGTCTTGTTTGGCGTTGTCCGCCCTTACCGTCGTTTTCGGCCCCGACCATAGGCGGTTTTTACAACACTAGCTGGCAAAGCCCCGGTACAATATAATATGAATGGCACATAGGAGGGTTATTGGCCCCGTTTAGTTGCGGCAGGTAAACTAACCATCAAGCGATTGGTGTCCCCCTAGCCAATATATCTATTGAATCAGCATTAGGAGAAAACAAAATGAGTGATGCACCTGTTCAATTGGTCGTGGCAGCATTTCAAGAAGAAGAGGCGGCCGATCAAGCGCTGAAGGAACTCAAAGCTGCCCAAAGGGATAAGCTGATTGATATCCAAGATGCAGCTGTGATCCGGCGGGATGAGAAGAACAAACTTCACATTAAAGAAACGGCCGATCCGGGTGGTGGCAAGGGCGCTGCGGCCGGCGGCGCAATTGGTGCCGTGATCGGTCTTATTGGCGGTCCGGCCGGAGTTGTGGTAGGAGCCGCAGCTGGCGCGCTGGTTGGTGGTGTGACGGCCAAAGTGATTGACTCTGGAATACCTGATTATCGCCTGGAACAAATCGGCGAAGGGCTCAAACCAGGCACATCGGCAATCGTGGGCATTATTGAGCTGCGCTGGGTCGAAGAAGTTGAGAAGCAACTGGCTGAGAGTGGGGCAGATGTCTTAACGGAAGCGCTCCGGGATGATATTGCCCAACAACTGGAAGCAGGCAAAGACGTCGCTTATACAGCGGTTTCGGCGGAAGGTGCTGTGGCAGCCGAAAAGGTAACCCTGGGCGAAGATGAAGCTCAGGACACCCAGACTGGCGATGAACCACCGGCTGAGGAAGCTGGTGATGCGGAAAGCAAGGAGTAATCGGCCGAAGCCATCTCTGACGACAGAGGATTGCTGATGACACAAAACCAATCCCGTTCTGGATCCCCAAACATACCCTGGTGGCTGGTTTTACTTGAAGGGATCTTTGCCGTAATCGTCGGCATTTCTCTTTTAGTTGCCCCGGAGATGACCTTAGCCATCATCGTCCAGATTCTTGGACTATACTGGCTCATTGGAGGTATTCTGGCCATCATAAGTATCTTCGTCGACAGGGATGGTTGGGGATTGAAGCTTGCCGCCGGCATATTGGGTGTCGTGGCCGGTATCATTGTCATCCAGCACCCATTGTGGAGTACAATTATCATTCCTTCCCTTGTGGTCATTCTAATCGCTATTGGTGGTATCCTCATTGGTATCATTGACGTAGTTCGAGCGATCAAAGGAGCGGGTTTGGGGACTGGCATTCTCGGGATCATTAGTTTTCTTCTCGGCGTAATCTTGCTTTTGAATCCCGTCGAAGCAGCATTTTCCTCAACGCTGGCCCTGGGAATAGTAGCCCTTGCCGGGGGTATGATCGCCATCGTGATGGCCTTTCGTCTACGCTGATTTAGGTCGTTTTGGCCCATTTATCCGGCGAATCAAAGTTGTTTGTACCCGGATGAGCTGTCGAAAAGACAGCTCATTTATTTTTATACCTGGGACAGTATTGTATAATCTCCGCTACATTGGAGAGAGGTTTTTGTTGGAGAACCCCCCTTAACCTTTGATTAATCCCAATTAAAATTCGGCCTAATCGGCTGCTTACTAAAACACCTAGTGGGAGTGAGGCAATGAAATTTGAATGGAGACATGCGCTCAATTGGAAGATTATTCTGTTGCGTATTCTGATCAATGGTTTCTCTTTGGCAATTATAGCCTTGTTATTACCTAATATAGCCATTAATAGGGAAAATCTATTATTGAACTTGCTCATTCTGGGCGTTGCGTTGGGAGTCCTTAATGCCCTGGTCAAGCCGATCATTCAATTCTTGACCCTGTCGCTGATATTTGTATCTTATGGCATTGTCGTAGTCATCATCAACGCGGCCATCTTGGCCATCCTGTCCTGGTTATTTCCTGATTTGATACAAATTGATAGGATCTTAGCCGCCTTTTTAGGTGGGGCTATTATTGGCCTTCTTTCTTTGTTCCTTGAGTACACCCTCGGAATATCTCCACCAATCGTTGATGATGCAGTATTAGAACCAATGGAGGCGGAAAATGGCGACTAGATCCGGGTTTGATCAAGTTCGAGAAAACTTACGTCTGCAACAAGTCTATAATGTTTTCGTGCGCTATGGCATGGAAATGCTGTTTAATAGGGGCATTTTAGGAAGCATTCGTCGGAGTATGCAGCAGTGGATATATCATCCTGACCGGCCTAT